>JAYEPD010000040.1:0-12272 GCA_034723675.1 Campylobacterota bacterium | reverse complement strand
ATAATCATTCACTATAAGGTTCAAAATCTCCATCTTCCTCTTTAAATTTAGAAAGTATAAAATCAGTTGGCAGTTTAAACTCTTGATATGTTGCTTCAAACTGTTCTTGCTCTGCACTTCTCTCACCTCTACCTCTTGCTACAACTCTTACAGGAACCCCTTCAAAATCATGTTTTTCTCTTAAAAAGTTTATTAAATATCTTTTATATGAAAAATGTAACATTCTAGGTTTGTTCATAATCACAGCAATAGTAGGTGGATTTGCATCAAATTGAGTAGCAAAATATATTCTTAGTCTATTACCATTTGGACTTGGAAGAGAGTGTCTTCTTACTGCTAACTCTATAGTTTCATTTAACTTCGATGTTGATATTCTTCTATGGTAGTTGTCATATATTTTTAAAAGTTTATCTTCAAGTTTTTGTATGTTTCTTCCTGTTTTTGCAGATACTGCAACTATAGTTGCATAGTATAAAAACTTAAATCTACCTCTTATTTGCTCTACCATTTTTTCATAAGATTCTTTAGTTTCATCCCATTTGTTTAGAACTATAATAGTACCTAACCCAAACTGATCCACAAGTCCAGAGATCTTTTCATCTTGATCTGAAAGAGGTTCTGATGCATCAAGTACAACTAAAGCTATATTTGCTTGAGCAAGCATATCTTCTGTTCTCATAAGTGCAAACTTTTCTATACCCTGAATTTTACCTCTTCTTCTTAAACCAGCAGTATCTATAAATGTAATCTTTTTATCACCAACTTCATAAGTCTCATCAACAGGGTCTATTGTAGTACCTGCTATTGGGCTTACTACTGATCTCTCTTCACCAATTAAAGAATTTAAAATAGAACTTTTCCCAACATTTGGTTTACCTATGATTGCTACTTTGATATGGTTTGGCTCTATCTCTACCTCCTCTTGTGGTTCATCAATCGGGTCAACTAAAAGTGACAACTCCTCTTCAGTTAGGTTTGCTCTTTTTTCATCTTCAATCTCCTCATCACTTTGTGGAAGTTTTTCATAAAGCCACTCAAATAGTCTTTTTGTACCTCTGTTGTGAGATACTGAGATTCCAAACATCTCATCATCATTTATACCAAATTCATAAAAATCCCAAAGTCTCTCTAACTCTTTGTCGTTATCTATTTTATTTACAATCAAAGCTAGTGTTTTACCTAAACCTTGAAGCTCATAAAAAAGAGATCTATCCTCTTCATCAGGTATATTTTTACCATCAACCATATATAAAACTATATCAGCTTCTTTTGCTGTTTCTACAGCTTTTCTTTTTACATTTTTAAATATTTTGAATTCACTACCATCTTCCATTATCTCATTTTTTGATTTACTGATACCACCTGTATCTAGCATAAGTGCTTTTCTACCACTTATATCAACTTCTCTTCTTCGCACATCTCTTGTTGTTCCAGATATATCACTAACTATCGCTACTTTTTGACGAGCAAGTCTATTAAATAGTGAACTTTTTCCAACATTTGGTTGTCCTATTAAAGCTATTTTTATCATATTTTATTCTACCTTGTTATTTTCATTTTCTATATGTAATGTTTGAGTTGGAAATGCAAATGATGAACCATTTTTTTCAACAATTTTCATTATTTCAAAATATGTATTTTCCCTTACTCTCATAAACTCACCCCAGTTTGTTGTTTTAGTAAAGTAGTAACAAAATACATTCAGACTACTATCTGCAAATTCACTAAAATATATATGCATTGTTTCTTGATGTATATCTGGATGATTTTCTAACATATTTTTTATATCACAAACAATCTTTTCTACTGTTTCACCTTTTGTACTATAAGTAAGCCCAATATTCATCTTTACTCTTCTTTTACCCATAGCAGACCAGTTTAATATAGCACTATTTGCTAAAGTTGCATTTGGTACAGTTACAAGGGCTTGTGCAAAAGTTCTAACTTTTGTACTTCTTATACCAATAGTTTCTATAGTACCTTCTACTTGTGGTGTCATAATCCAATCACCAACCTTAAAAGGTTTATCTGTAAATATTACAATTGAACCAAAAAGGTTAGCTGCTGTATCTTTAGCAGCAAGTGCAAAAGCCATACCTACAAGTCCAAGTGATGCTATAAAACCACTTACATTAAAACCCCACTCTTGAAGTACTGCTATAAACCCAACTATAAATATAAAAAATCTTATAGATTTGACAAAAAAGTTTGCTACATCATCACTTATTTTATCACCAAATTTGTTTGTTATCTTATGTATATTATCTGATATATTTGACAATACATTTAACAATGCCCAAAATATAACTAAAACAAACCCTGATCGTATAATCTTATTTAAAAAATCATTGATGGTACTATCAAGATTTAAAACAGAGATAGCAAAACTTGCCCCTAAAAAAACAAAGAAAAAGTCTACAGGTTTTTTAAGAGCATCTAAAATATCATCATCATATTTAGTTGCTGTTTTTTTTGCTATTTTATAAACTAACTTTCTTAAACCTGCTCTAAAAAACTGAAAAAATGCAAATATTAAAATTGCATATATATATTTATCTATATTCTCACCAAATATCTCAATCATATTAAACCATACCCCTGTAAATTTTACTCTAGCCCAATCCCTTAATAAGTTTTACTTAAGATTAACAAAGAAATTACGCGTGATTAAAAGATAAATAGCCATTCATAAATAGCTAAACAGTTAAATATTATAAATATAATAACTTAACTAATAAAGCTATTTCCTTTAATCTTAAGTAAAACTTATTAAGGGATTGGGCTAATTTTACTCTTAGATAATTCTATTTTAACTAAAATTGTATTAAAATCGCGAGTATGAATACAACCCAAGATAAGCAAGATATAAACCTTGCTATAAAATATATGTTATTGTCATCTTTTTTGTTTGCTTTTATAGGTGGATTTGCTAAAGAATTAAGTCAAAATATGAGTTCTATTGAGATAGTATTTTTTAGAAATGTTACTGGTGTGATTATTATACTTTATGCTATTTATAAGTCTCCACTAAAACAAAAAGGTGGAAGACCTTTTTTGCTAATTGCAAGAGGTTTTATAGGTTTTAGTGCATTATTGATGTACTTTTATAATATTGCACATATTCCACTAGCAGAAGCTATAACATTTAACAAAATCTCTCCTATATTTACAGCACTTTTTTCATATCTTCTTTTAAGAGAAACATTATCAAAGTTTGCATGGAGTGGTGTTTTTGTTGGTTTTTTTGGTGTTTTATTTATAACTGGATTTGATGTAACTAACTTAGACAAAACAGATTGGCTAGGTATATTTAGTGGTATTGGAGCAGGACTTGCTTACACTTCTATAAGAGAGCTTAGAAAATCATACGATAGTAGAGCTATAGTATTGTCTTTTATGCTTGTTGGTACTATTGGACCTATTATACTTTTAATTATAGGTGAATTTTATACAAACCCATCATTAGATTGGGTACTAGCAGAATTTGTTATGCCACAAGGTTTTGATTGGATTCTTATATTGGGTCTTGGTATAACAGCTACACTTATGCAGATATATCTTACAAAAGCATACTCTTTGGCAAAAGGTGGAATAGTTGGAACTATTAGCTATACTAATATCTTATTTTCTATTATTATAGGGATGTTTTTAGGAGATATGTTTCCAAGTAATGATTTACTTATAGGTATCATCTTTATTGTTATAAGTGGTATATTGGTAACTAAAAAATAGTAATTTAACACTCTCTTTGCTATAATTAATCATTATTAAAATTTGGAGAATATATGAATTTAGATAAAGTAATAGCAGGCTTTTTTATCATACTAGCTATGACATTAAACTTTGGTTTTTTTTATGGTGATCCATTGGATATAAATATGCATAGTAAGTATGAACTGTTTGCTGCAATTGTTGTAAATATAATAGCAACAGTTTTAAAACTTGGCGATAAAACACAAATGGGTTCAGTTCTAATAGCTACAAGTTTAGTAGCAGATTTACAACTAATAGCAGCAGCAACTATTTGGACTATTTTTGGTGTCAATGGAGAGATATCTCCTCAAACAGCTGGTCTGATTATATCATTAAGTGGTGGAGCATTGTTAGCAAATATAACATCTGTTATTTTGTATATTGGTGACACTTTAAAATCTAAACGATAACATTTTACTATAGGAAAATTTTGAATAATAGCTCACTATGGATCGTCCTTCAAAGGATGCGTTTACCTTTTACTGTTATTGTATTGACATATACAATAGCAATGATTGGATTACTTATAATACCTGGTGTTGATAATGATGGCAATGCTTATCAAATGAAGATATTTGATGCTTTTTATTTTATAAGTTACACAGCTACAACTATAGGTTTTGGTGAAACTCCATACCCTTTTACATATGCACAAAAAATTTGGGTTAGTGTATCTATTTATATTACTGTTTTAGGTTGGTTTTATGGAATAGGTACTTTGGTTTCATTACTTCAAGATAAACTATTTTTAAATGAGATTGCAAGAGCAAAGTTTAGAAGATCAGTCAGCCATATAAAAGAAGATTTTGTAATAGTACTTGGATATAGTGATACCACAAGTGAGATTATAAAAAAAATGAACAATAACAATTTAAGAGTAGTAGTTATAGAAAAAGAGCAACAAAGAGCAGACTACTTAAATCTTGAAGGTTTTGTACCTCATGTCCCTATTTTAGTAGCAGATGTCAATAATTCAACATCTTTAGAATATGCAGGAATTTTATCTATTCATTGTAAAGGTATAATATCATTGTTTGAAAGTAGTGCTTTAAATATGAGAGTTACTTTAGCTTCAAGAATTTTAAATCAACATATAAAAATTGCAGTGCGTTCTAATAGTGAAAATGAAACAGCAAATTTACTTGATGCAGGAGCTAATATAGTAGAAAATCCTCTTCAAATTATATGTTATCAAATACAGATGGCATTAAAAACACCAAGCTTATTTAAAGTTGAAAATTGGCTTTATGATATAGATAATTTAGATGGAAAAACATTTTCCATTCCAAATAAAGATATAGTTATTTGTGGTTTTGGAAGATTGGGAAAGAGCTTATACAATATGTTTTTAGAAAATGGTATAAAACCAGTTGTAATTGAGATAAATAAAGATAAAGTAACAGATGCTATATCAAAAGGGATTGATGGAATTATTTGTGCTAATGCAGAAGATAAATATATTTTAGAGCAAATTGAATTAAAAGATAAAAAGTTAGTTATAGTTGCTACAAATGATGACACAACGAATTTATCTATAGTTTCAACTATTAAAACTATTAAAAAAGATATGCTTATTGTTGCAAGAGAAAATGAACTTTCAGATTTTTCAATATTTTCCAATGCTAAAATTGATCATATATTTTTACCATCAAAGATACTTATAAATAAAACAACAAATGCAATAGTCAATCCTCTAAGTGATAAAATGATAAGATTACTTACTCATAAAGATGAAAAATGGGGACAAAATCTTTTGGCAAAAATGATTAAAAATATTCATAATAACCCTGTGATATTTGAGTTGCATATCAATAAACAAAATGCATTAGAAGTATATAAACACTTAAAATCTAATAAATCATTTAAGTTATTTGAATTAAGAAGGTCAAGAAGAGATAGACATCAATATAATAATCTAATCCCTTTATTAATAACAAGAGAAGATGAAGATTTTATATTGCCCCCTTGGGATTTTGAACTAAAGCAAAATGACCAAATACTTTTCGCATCTGATGAAAATGCCAAAGATGATATAGAACATATAATCAATAACATATATGAATTTCATTATATTATTGAAGGTGTAGAAAAAAATATAATAACAAATTTATTTAAAAAAAAGGAAAATAATGATTTTACTAACAGGACCATGTGTAATAGAAAATAGAGACAATGTTATGAAAATAGCAGAACAACTTACAAAGTTAAATGAAGATAAAAGAATAGAGTTTTATTTTAAAGCTAGTTTTGATAAAGCAAATCGAACAAGCTTAGATAGTTTTAGAGGACCAGGACTTGATGAGGGACTTAAAATACTTCAAGAGGTGAAAGATACATTTGGAATGAAACTTGTTACAGATATACATGAACCCTCACAAGCAGCACCAGCAGCTCAAATTGTTGATGTAGTTCAAATACCAGCATTTTTATGTCGTCAAACTGACCTATTGGTTGAAGCTGGAAAAACAGATGCAAAAGTAAATATTAAAAAAGGTCAATTCTTAGCTGCAAATAGTATGAAACACCCAGTTGCAAAAGTGTTAGCAACAAGAGGTGAAAACAGTGTAAGTTATGAAACATCAAAACAAAATGGTGTTTGGCTTTGTGAAAGAGGAAATGTATTTGGTTATGGTGCTTTAGTGGTTGATATGAAAAATCTGATTGCTATGAGAGAGTTTGCACCTGTTATATTTGATGCAACTCATTCAGCTCAAGTTCCTAGCACTGGGGAAACTACAGGTGGAAATAGTGCAATTGTACCAAGCTTAGCAAAAGCAGCTGCTGCTGTTGGTGTAGATGGATTTTTCTTTGAGACACATTTTGATCCAAGTTGTGCTTTGAGTGATGGACCAAATATGTTAAAAATACCTGATTTATATAAAACTATTGATGATATATTTAAAATACAAGAAGTTTTAGGTTATAACTAATAAGTTATAACCCAGGTGCTTTCCACATAGATGTTGTTAAGTTTTCATCTACTAAAGATAGTTGTTTTTTATAAATATCTTCCCATTTGGTTCGTATCTCTTCATACTTTTTTGTGTTTACTAAATCAGGATAATACTCTTTATCCCAAACTACAAGTTTTTTTGAAGCATTTACTAAATCATCATATATACCAACACCAACACCTGCACTCATAGCAGCACCAAGTGCTGTTGCTTCTGTTACTTTTGGTATTTTTACTTTACACCCTGTAACATCACAAAGTATTTGTGACCATAAAGCACCTTTACTAGCCCCTCCTGCAAATACAATAGTTTGTACTTTAACTCCAGAAAATTTTTCTATTTTTTTAAGATTTATATCACTTACGATACAAGCATTTTCTTGTAAAGATCTAAACATACTAGCACGGTTACAAACATTAGGGTCGATACTTAGATTTAAAAAACTTGGACTAGCATGATACCATTTCCCATATTTCATACTATCACTAAATATAGGAATAATACCATTTGAACCTAGTGGTACTTTTGCAGCTTTTTCTTCTAAGATTTGATATACATCGACACCTTTTTCTTTTGCTTCTAGTTTTTCCATATCACAAAAGGCATCCCTAAACCAACGCATCACAAGACCAGAAAAAAAAGTGATCCCTTCTGCTTGTGATTGGGATGGTATTACATGAGGATTTACCCTTATTCCCATATCAAGTGGTGGTGTAGTTGTACTTGGTATATTTACAACTTGTTGCCAAAATGAGCCACCTAAAACTGCCACATCTCCAAGCTCAACTACTCCTAATCCAGCTGAGCCTAACTGTACATCTCCACCACCTTGAACCACTAAAGTTGCACTATCTAATCCACTTGCAGTATTTGTTACATTTCCTATTACAGTACCCACCTCTAATGTTTGCGGAAAAATATCATCTTTGATACCAACTTTTGTTGCCATACTAGATACCCAGTCTCTTTTTTCCAAAGAAAATATACCAGCTGTTCCACCATTACTTGGGTCACTTGTGATTTTTCCACAAAGTTTATAAAGTATCCAATCACTTATCATAGATATTTTTGCCACTTTTTCATAAAGTTCTGGTTTGTTGTTTTTTAGCCACATGATTCTAGGAAGAGCACCAAGTGCAAATGTTTGACCAGATTCTTTATAAAACTCCTCTTCAATACCTTCAAAGTTTTCTTTGAGATATTTTACCTCGGCACTAGCCCTTGCATCTACATTTGCAACGGCAAATAGTTCTACACCATCTTTATCGTATAAAACTATCCCCTCTCTCATACTAGTACTACTTAAGGCTAAAATATCTTTAGCATCAATGTTTCCAGTCCTTAATGCTTCAGTGATACACTCTTTTGTTAAGCTCCAGTTTGTTTCACAATCAAAACTCATAGAATCTTCTACACCCACTTCTTCTAAGTGTATCCATTCTCTTTGACCCATACTTATTTGATTGCCATCTGTGTCAAATATAACTGCTCTTACACTTCCTGTTCCTGCATCTAGTGCCATTAAATATTTCATTAGTATTACTTTCTAAGTTTAGCTTGTTCTAGTTCCCAATACTCCATATCAAAACTATCTTGTAAACTAATACTCTCATATCCACCTAACATATCAGCTTTTAAAACAGCACACATAGTGTGAGATATTATATCTTTTATTATGTTTGCATCTTTTTCATTTTTACCAAATGTTACTATCCCAAAGTTTTTAATAACAGCATAGTTTGGTGTAGTATTTAATATAATCTCACCATTGTTAAATCTATCAAAGTATTCTTTGTACTCATCTTGATACTTTTTAATAGCATCTTTAATGTTCTCATTTTCTAAAACTAAAGGTTCTCTTTTTGTTCTTATGATATGTTCAGGAGTCAAAACACCTCTTGTAACCATAGAAGTTAAGTCATCTTGTGATGCATAGTTTAAAGCAAGTTGTGAGTTGTCAACTTTTACAACTACTTCATACCCTTTCTCTTTTGATATGATAGATTTTAATTTTTCTATATCAAAAACTATAGGTTTTAATTCTTTTAAATCTAATGGTGCATTTGAAGTTAAAAACTCTTCTGCAAGGCTTACTGCATCTATCATCTTATCGTAAGATTTTTTTGCATCATTATCAAAAGTAAATACCCCATGATTGTGTAAAATTATACCCTCACAACTACTCCAATCCATATCTTTAGTGATCTCATATATAGTATGAGCCAATATAAATCCAGGCATAACATAAGGTACTATTAAAAAGTTTGGATATATTTTTTTAATATTTTCTATCCCATTTACACTATTTGAGATAGTCACAACTGCATCTGCATGAGTATGATCTACTACTTTAAAAGGGATGATTGCATGAAGTATCGCTTCAACTGATGGATTTGGTGCTGATTTGTCTAGCATCGCTTCTTTTTGAGCTGCCACCATATCACTATCACTTAACTCTTCAAGTTTAGCCATATCTTTTAACAAAGTAAGCTCTACAGGTGCAAACCCCTCTTTTTTTATACTTACAAGATCCCAACCACTCCCTTTTACATATAAAATATCTTCACCATTTACTACACTTTTTATAGAGGTGTTTCCACCACCGTGAAGTACAAGCTCATCACTTCTACCTAAAAGGTTTGAGGTATAAACTCTTAAATCTAAATCATCTTTATAATTTTTAGCTTCATTATCGTCCCATAAGTTTTTCATATTTATCCTAATACTTCAAGTTCATCTGTGTATTTATCTTCACAATATGGTTCATAACTACTTTTATATATTTTATAATGTTCTGATGCTTTATGTCCATCAAGTGCTTTTTCATCTCTCCAAGTTTCAACTGCCATAAACTTTCTTCTATTGTTTTCATATTGAACTATCTCATAAAACTCACAACCATCTTCTGCTTTTGATGGTATTACCATAGCACTTAAAAGCTCTTTCATTTTATCTTCATTTCCCTCTTTTGCTATAAATGTAACTTGTTTTGTAATTGTCATAATTTTCCTTATTTTGCAATTCAATCCCCAATAAGTTTTACTTAAGGTTAAGTAAAACTCATTAGGGATTGAACTACTTATTTTGTTAATGATATATTGTAACAAAATATTATTATAAACTTTATGATATAATGCCAATATAAAAAATTCAAGGATATTATATGAATATAATAGAGGGTCAATTAAGACTTAAAGGTGATGTAAAAATCGCTATTATCAACGGGAGATTTAATCATATTATTACAGATAGATTAGTAGAGGGTGCAACTGATGCTTTTAAAAGACATGGTGGTGATGAAAGTAAACTTGATCTTATTTTAGTGCCTGGTGCTTTTGAGATACCATTTGCTTTACAAAAAGCACTACAAAGTGGTAAATATGATGCAATTTGTTGTGTTGGTGCAGTTATAAGAGGTGCTACTCCACATTTTGATTATATATCAGCAGAAGCTACAAAAGGGATAGCAAGTGCTACTATGGCACATAATATTCCTGTATCAAATGGAGTTTTAACAACAAACACAATAGAACAAGCAATAGAGCGAGCTGGAAGTAAAGTTGGAAATAAAGGTGCCGAAGCAATGGTAACTATCATTGAGATGATAGATCTTTATAATAAGATGGATTCTTAATAGATGGCTACAAGAACACAAGCTAGAGAATCAGTAATAGGTTTATTATATGCTTACGATTTAGGAAATGAATCTATATCTAAATTTGCTGATGTTATTCTTGAAGATAAAAAGATAAGAAACAAACAAAAAGATTTTGCACTTACACTTTTTAATGGTACAATTGGGAACCTTGAATCAGTTGATAAAGAGATAGCAGAACATTTAAATAAAAGAGAAATAACTGATGTAGGTAGTGTAGAAAAAGCGATATTAAGACTATCTATTTATGAGATTTTATTTTCTGATTTAGATAAACCTATTATCATAAATGAAGCTATTGAATTATCAAAAAAATTAGCTAGTGATAATGCACCAAAATTTATAAATGGTGTATTAGATAGTATAAAAAGGGTATAAATGAAACTATGTGTTTCATTAGATTTGCCAAGTGCAAAAGAGAACCTTGAATTAGCACAAAATATAAAAGATTTTGATGTTTGGTTAAAAGTTGGTTTTAGAAGTTATATAAGAGATGGAAAAAGTTTCTTAAAAGATTTAAAGTCAATAAATCCAAATTTTAAAATATTTTTAGATTTAAAACTATATGATATACCAAATACTATGGCAGATGCAGCTGAGGAAATAGCTAAACTTGCTGTTGATATGTTTAATGTTCATGCCAGTGCTGGTAAAGTTGCAATGCAAACAGTAATGCAGAGACTGAGTACTTATGAGAATAGACCTTTAGTACTAGCAGTTACTGCACTTACAAGCTTTGACAATGAAAATTTCAAATACATATACAATGAAGATATAAATATAAAAGCTACAAAGTTTGCAAAAGATAGTTATGAAGCTGGACTTGATGGAGTTGTAAGTTCTGCATTTGAGAGTTTTGATATTAAGAAAAACACATCAAAAGAGTTTATCACTTTATGTCCAGGTATTAGACCATTTGGTGAAGATGCAGGTGATCAAAAAAGAGTTGCAGATATACCATTATCCAAAAAAGAGTTAGTAGATTTTATAGTTGTAGGTCGCCCTATTTATAAATCTGACAATCCATCATATGTTGTAGAAAGAATTTTAAAAAGTATTTAATTTTTAAGGTTCTTTTTAACTAAACTTACATATAATTTCAATCCAAGGACGAGTGGGAGAGTGGCTGAATCCACACCCCTGCTAAGGGTGCATATCCGCAAGGGTATCGAGGGTTCAAATCCCTCCTCGTCCGCCACTTAAACCCCATAAACACTAGCTTTACAAGAGATTAAAAAAAGACTATACAAGTTTTGTACATATAAAAAATTTACTAAAACCATTATATAGATTAATTTTAGAGATGCTCTTAAAGAACTTATGATAAAATTGCACATAAATTATACTAAAGGCAAAATATGAGTTTAGAAGAAAAACTTAAAACTAGAAGTGGTTGTATCTGCGAACTATGTAGTTCAACAGAAAACTTATCTACATTTGAAGTGTCACCATCAGACGGTAGTATTGATAAAACAATATATATATGTGAAAAATGTAAAACTCAATTAGAAGATATGTCAAACTTAGACGAAACACACTGGCACTGTTTAAATGATAGTATGTGGAGTGAAGTTGATGCTGTTAAAGTTGTAGCTTATAGAGTTTTAAAAACATTAAAAAATCAAGAGTTGTTAGATATGATGTATCTTGAAGATGATATAGTTGCATGGGCCCAAGAGGGACTTTTTGAAGAGGAAAATAAAGCTATACATAGAGATAGCAATGGTGTAATTTTAACAGCAGGTGATACTGTAACTATCGTAAAAGATCTACAAGTAAAAGGTGCAGGTTTTACAGCAAAACAAGGAACGGCAGTAAGAAATATATCTCTCCCTTTTGATGATGAAGAACATATTGAAGGTCGTGTAAATGGTGTAAAGATTATGATTCTTACAAAGTACTTGAAAAAA
>JAYEPD010000039.1:0-15733 GCA_034723675.1 Campylobacterota bacterium | reverse complement strand
AACTTATGATTTTGAAAATACAACTTGTAAACCTAAACTTGATTTTAATAAAGTTTTTAAAAAATTTAGAAAAAATAGTATTTAAGGTTATGTCCAGTGATGTATGAAAAAATAAAATATATAATAGAAACAAAACTATTTCAAAACTTTATAGTAGCTGTTATACTTTTCAATGGTATCACTATGGGGATGGAAACTTCCAAAAATATTATGGAACAATATGGCTACATAATCAATATGACAAATATTATTGTTTTGACCATATTTGTTATAGAGATAACTATGAGAATTTATGTTTATAAAAAAGAGTTCTTTAAAGATGGTTGGAGTTTATTTGATTTTTTTATAGTTGCTATCTCTTTGATACCTGTAAGTGAAGGTTATGAGATATTAAGAGTTCTTAGAGTACTAAGACTTTTTAGATTGGTTACCGTTATTCCTCAAATGAGAAAGATAGTATTAGCATTAGCTGCTGTGATTCCAGGAATGGCCTCTATTGGAGCTATTTTAACACTATTCTTTTATGTATTTGCTATAATGGCAACACAACTTTATGGTGAAGATTTTCCTCAATGGTTTGGTACTTTAGGGGAGTCTTTTTATACTCTATTTCAACTTATGACTTTAGAGTCTTGGTCTATGGGGATAGTACGACCTATTATGGAAGTACAGCCTCTTGCTTGGTTATTTTTCATACCTTTTATATTTATGGCTACTTTTATCATCATAAATCTTATGATTGCTATAGTTGTTGATGCCATGGCACTTTTAAATAATAAAGAGGAGGAGCATATAGTTGATGAGATCCATCACAATGAAACATCTCTAAAAGATGAAATTACATCTTTAAAAAAAGATATAGATGAGCTAAAAACCATAATTTTAGCTCAAAATAACAATAAAAGTGATCTTTAAAATCAAAATGTAATCAATTTGCAATCAATTTTATTTATAATCTTAAAGAGATATCTAAAAATGAGATACAAAACAAAAAGGTTTACAAGTGGGAAAAAAAATATATGTAGTTGATACAAATGTTATATTGCAAAATATGCAAAATCTATTCAATATCTCTGATAATGGAACAAATATCGTTGTTGTTCCTGAAGTAGTTTTAATAGAACTAGAGGATAAGAAAAAGCTTTCAAATGAGCTAGGATACCAGTCTAGACAATTCGCAAGATTTTTAGCACAAACTAAAATCAAAGAGATAGAACACAAAAAAAAGTTTAAAGTAGTAAAACTCTATGATGATAGTATGGAACTTCATATTATCTCAAAAGATAAATATGAAACTGAGATGTCAGAACATAATCTTGCTGAAAGTAATGATAAGAGAATTATAGAGGTTGCTTCACTAGCAAAAGAATACTATAAAGGTGAAAAAGTAATTTTTCTATCTATAGATATTTATGCACGAACTTTTGCACTTTTTGCAAACATAAAAACAGAAACTCTTCATGAAGATAAAGCAGATGTACCGAAATTTGAATTTGTGAAGGAGATTGAAATTGATTCATCAAGATTTAATTCATTGCACCTTTCAGATATAAAAAATATTGATCCACAATACGATATACAAAATTTTTGTTATAAATTCCTTTCTCCTGATGGAAACTCTACATATGGAGTTATCATCAATGAAAGAATTGATATCATTGAGGATTCACTTTTTAATTCTCTTACAATTCGTCCAGCAAATCTAAAACAAAAGTTTTTTCTAAAAGCTATGCTATCAAATATGTACAACCTTATGGTTATAGATGCAAAAGCAGGTTCAGGAAAAACTTTGATGAGTATAGCAAGTGCTATGAGACTTATAGATATTGGTGCTTATGAAAAAATAGTATATGTTAGAAATTCTGTAGAATCTCTAGACCGTGGTGCTGATGTAGGGTATCTAGCTGGAAATGATGAAAAATTTAGAATATATAATATGGCATTATATGATACATTAGAATTTATAGCAAAAAAGCGTCTTAAAAAAGGTGAAAATAAAGAGAACCAAGAGTCTATTAAATCAAAAGTTGATGATTTAATAGTTAAATACAATATAGAGATGCTTTGGCCAGGAGAGGCTAGAGGTAGAACTCTTAGTGATGCTATTGTTATCATGGATGAGTGGCAAAATAGTAGTGAAAACACTACTCAACTTATATTAAGTAGGTTAGATGAAAGTTGTTCAGCTATTGTTATAGGTTCAAATAGACAAATAGATAACTTGTACTTAAATAAATACAACAATGGACTTACAACACTTCTAAAGCATACAACTCACAAGCATCCAGAGCTTAGTATGTTTGCTATAGAGTTAGATAAAGCTGTACGAGGTAAATTTGCAGAGTTCACAGAGAGAATATTTGACAACAAGAGAACATAGTTGATATGTTAACTTAAGCTATAATTATTTCTTATATTTAATAAAATTTTAAGCAAAGTTTATGTATATTGGTAATATATTATTACTAAAGGATATAAAATGGAAACAAAAGTACTAAAAAGTCAAGAGTTCCCAAAAATTGAAAAACTCAAAAAAGAGTATAACATTTTTAGGGCGATTGATACAAAAGTAAAAAAAGACTTAGATATTGTTGAGATTATCAATAAGGATAGAGTTTTTAGAGGTGTAGGAAAATCCACAAAAAAAGCATTTAAAAGTGCTGCAAAAGAGGTAAAAAGGCACTATGCCTAACTAAAAAAAGGTAGAAACTTTTGTTTCTACCTTTTTTAATTTATAATTATAAGAGATTAATGTTTTTTAGATAACTCTTCTAATGTAAGTTTTTTGTTGTTTGAAACAGATTTTCTTATGTTTGTTCTTGTAGATTCAGGTAAAGCAATAAGCCCTATCTCTCCTAATATACTATCATTTCCAATCATTTTTTCTGACATAAATAGTGTTGAATATTCTTTTAATCCAGAAACTTTTGATAAGTGAGAATTCTTAACATAGAAAAATAAACTTCTAGCAATTGGATATTTTGCACTTGCAATTGAATCAGGTGTTGGTAAGTAACCATCTACTTTAGCACCTTGAACTTTATCATCATTTTCCATTAAAAATGAGTAACCAAATACACCAAATGCAGCTTTATTTTTATTTAATTTAGAAACAATTAAATTGTCATTTTCACCACTTGGAACATAAATACCATCTGTTCTAATAATAGAGTATTTTTTGTATTTTTTATTTGCTTTTTTATCAGCTTTGTAAAGATCTGTATAAACACTCATCTTTTTAAATGTACCTTGTAAAACCATCTCTTCAAAAGCATCTCTTGTACCTGAACTTTTTGGTGGTCCATAAACAACAATCTCTCTATTTGGTAAAGAACTATCTATATCAGACCATTTTTTGTATGGGTTTGCTATAAGTTTTTTTCCATCTTTTGAAGGTACTTCAGCAGCAACTGCCAATGCAATTTGTTTTTTTGTAAAAGATACTGATTTGTTTGATTTTGCTTGTGCTATTGCAATACCATCATAACCTATGATAGCTTCTGTTATATCTTTAACACCATTTTTATCACACATCTTAAACTCTTTTGCTTTCATTCTTCTTGATGCGTTTGTGATATCAGGAGTTTCCATACCATTACCTGCACAAAATAACTTCATTCCACCACCTGAACCTGTTGATTCAACAACTGGAGTTTGGTATTTTGTAGTAGCACCAAACTCTTCAGCAACAGACGATGAAAATGGATATACAGTTGAAGATCCAACAATTTTGATTTGATCTCTAGCAGATGCACTAACAGTAAGTGCAGCAACAGCCAATAAAGATAATGTAGTTTTTTTAAGTAACATTTTACTTCCTTTTTTAAAAATTTATGTATTATACAGAATAATAGTTACAAGTTGGTTACAAACTTTTTATTAAGTTTTATATTGATAAAATAAATTAAAAATTAAAGGATACTTTTGGTTATTGCACTCTTTGGGGGAAGTTTTGATCCGTTTCATATTGGACATGAAGAGGTTATAAATCAACTACTATCTAATCATAATATTGATAAAGTTGTTGTTGTACCAACATATTTAAATCCATTTAAATCAAGTTTTCATTTATCACCAAATGATAGATTAGATATATTGAATTTGCTATATGATAATAATTCAGATGTTGATGTCTTAGATTTTGAGATAAAACAAAACAAAGCAACGCCATCTATAGAAACTGTTTTTTATATAAAAAAGCTATATAAACCATCAAAGATTTATCTCACTATTGGTTCTGATAATTTAGAATCACTAGATAAATGGTACCAGTTTGATAAACTCAAAAAATATGTTGATTTTATAGTAGTTCAAAGAGATGGATATGAAGTTAAAAATGATATAATACAATTTAAAACCATAAATATGGATATAAGGATAAGTTCATCAAAATTAAGAAAAGATTTTGATATAAACTATATACCAAAGAAAATACAAAAAAAGGTACTAAAAATATGGAACAAAGAATAAAAAATATCGTTGATACGCTAGATTCTAAAAAAGCAGAGGATATAGAAGTTTTTGATTTAACTGGGAAAGGTTACATTGTAAATCAAGTTATCATAGCAACTGCACTTAACAACAAACACTCTATAGCACTCTTAACACACTTAAAAGACGCACTTAAATCTGAAGGTGAAGAGTTCTTAAGAACAGAAGAAGATGGGGACTGGACTATTATAGATTTGGGTGATATTTTAATTCATATTATGACAGATGTTTATAGAGAAAAATACTCACTAGAAGAGTTTTTAAAAAACTTTAAATTAGACTAATTATAAAATATTTTTATTAAAGTTTAAAAAACTTCTCTATTTTATATGTATCTTGTGAGTTTTCTACTACAAAATATGTTGATATTATATCTATAGTATTTTTTTCATCAAACTGCTCTAGGTTTAACATATTTTTAGTAAATTTAACTTCATCATCAGATATGATAAAAAAGTCATCTCCCTCAAAACGAAATAGTTTTGAGTTTGGAAAACTTATTTGAAGTTGGTTTGCTACACTTATTAGAAGTTCATTTCCTTTATGCCAATTGTGTTCTTTATTAAATTGTGTGAAGTTTTTTAGTTCTATTACATTGATATATTTTTTAGATTCTATTTGATGTAAAACTAATTGCAAATAAGCTTCATTGTATAACTCTGTTAGGTTATCATTGAAAAAGTATGAGAATCTTTGTTTTTCCAATTCATTTTGTGGCATTTGTGTTGTTTGTAAGATATTTATTTTTGTCAAAACATCTGAAGCAACATCCACTATTCTTGGATGAAATTGTGTACCTTTATTTTTCTCAAGCTCTTCTATTGCTTCAGTGACTGTTTTTTTACCTTTATATATACGATTTGTAGTCATAGCATCAAAGGCATCTGCTACTATTAGGATATGTGCTTCTAGTGGTATCTCATCTTTTTTATATCCATGTGGATAACCTGTACCATCATAATGCTCATGATGAAACTTCATAATCTCTGCAAGTGAAGAATACATCTTAACTTTTGATAACATTTTATATCCAGCTGTTACATGGTTTTGTATTAGTTTGTATTCTAGTTGGTTTAATCTTCCAGGCTTTAATAAAATTGTATCTGGTGTTGCAATTTTCCCTATATCGTGTAAAATAGCTGCTTTTTCAATTTTTTGGATTAGTTCCTCTTCCATTTGCATAGCGTGTGCTATCATTCTACTATATTTTGCTACTCTTAAAGTATGTCCAGCTGTATATGCATCTCTTTGTTCAATCATATCAACAAAAGCTAAAATAGTCTCTTCATAGTTGTTTAGTTGTTCTTTTTGTAACTTCTCTGTTAGTTTTCTTTGTTTGTAAACACTAAGTGCCATAGATATATCATGATTTACACCCTCAAGTAAACTTATCTCTTCATTGTCAAAGCCTTCCTCTTTTGATGTGAAAAATGTCAAAACATCATAGCTATATTCATTTTGTGTTTCAAACATAGGAAATGAACATGAAGCATAAATAGAATAATCAGTCTCTCTTTGTGTTGAGTATTTTGGAAGATTAAAAGCACTAGTATCATCTATGCACCATTTTCTTTGAGTGATAGCATCATAGGTACTTTTTAAAAATGGTTGATCTTTTAATTCATCTAAATTATAATCATCTTTTGTCAACAACTCATAGTTGTCTCCTGAGATATATCTTTTGTGGTATTGTTTACCATCAAAAAATCCAAACATAATCATCTTATAGTTTGGATGGTGATGTAAAGTATTTAAACTTGTCTCTATAATTGAGCCTAAAGAGTATGACTCTATAAGTGTTTCATTTAATTCACTTATAGTTTCTAAAAGATTTTTTAAGTAGTGTTCTCTACTATAAAGTTGTTGTACCTCCTTTGTTCTATCAAAAACTTTTTTTTCTAATGAACTATTTAGTTCTTCTATTTTTTCTTTATATTTAAATATTGACTTTATAAAATAAAAAAGCCCAATTATCACTAAAAAGTAAAAACCACCTACTAGTATATAAAAAAGATTAAATTGTTTATTTATAGTTTTTATTGAGTTTCTATATTCTGTAAGTGGTATTTTTACCTCTATACCACCTCTTACATCTCCTACTTTAAAGTCGTTGTGACATTGTGTACAACTTTTTGATGTATTTAAAACACCAGCAAAGCTAAAATCTTTTTCATTATTTGTAAATCTAAAATATTTAGTTTCTTTAGGGTTGTTTTGAAAATGCTTTATAGCTTCTTTCATATAACCTTTTGCTTGGTTTTCTGTATTTTTTGGTTTTAAGCTATAGATATTAAACTGGTAGCTATTTTCATCTTCTATATTTTTAAATACTCCACCAAATTTGTTGTGCCAGATTTCTAGATTTTTTATTGTTTCATAATGTGACGATGCTTCTTGTACTAGTAGCTTTTGAGATTGTAGTTTTTGTTCTTTTTTTGAGCTATTTAATATATTTATAACTATTAGTAATCCAATAATTGCAACTATTAACATAAATACAAAGGTGTTTACACTGTTTAGCTTGATTTTATTATTCATCTTTTACCTTAAATTTTATAATATTGAAACTATAGTGTATCAAAATTCTAATTAAATATATTTATGGCTTTTTATTAAAGAGTAGCAAACTAAACTTTGATTAGTTTTAGACACTTAACATAAATTTTAAATAGTGATTTTGAAAAACTTTTTACACTTTAGGTTATGCTTTTGCTCCATTGTTTTTAATAGGTGGCTTAGTACATTTAATTAGTGAATTTGCTACACATAATTATGCTGATATAATCAATGGTTTTATATATGGATTTGGTGGTCACAAATCACATAAAATGATAAATAAGGTACCTCAAACTTTATCTACTAAAGACTAATGGTATGGTACTTTTAGAGTACTTTATGTTGTAGAATAAGGGTTTTTGTGATATATTATCTCAATAAAAGGATACATATGAAAGTATTAAAAAGTTTATTGTTCTCACTATTTGTATATTCAAATATTTTTGCTTTGGACGAGATTCAACCCTTAACAGAAAGATGGACCCCTTATCAAATAGAAAAAGAGGATGGATTATCTGGAATAAGTGTTGATTTGGTAAAAGAGATTCAAAAGCGTATCGGAAATACAAAAGAGATCAAAGTATTTTCTTGGAATAGAGGGTATAATATCACTTTAAAAAAAGAGGGTTATGCTCTTTTTTTAACAACAAGATCTCAAAAAAGAGAAGAGTTATTTAAGTGGGTTGGTCCTATATCTTCTATGAAATTAGTGTTTTTTAAAAATGCTTTTAGAAAAGATTTGCAAATAAACTCTCTAGAAGATGCAAAGAAAGTAAAATCTATAGTTGTAGCACAAAAAACAATATCACATGAAAAACTTTTGGAATATGGATTTGAGAATCTTGAGGTAAATAGTTTAGCTAACTACAGTTTGAAAAAACTACAAGAAAATAAAACTGATCTATATCCAGTTGAATACCATGCTTTTACATACAAACTAAAAGAGATGGGCTTAGCTCATAAGATTGTCCCTGTAAAAATGAAAGAACCTATTTATGAGTCTCAACTATATATCGCTTTTAATAAAAATACAGATGATAAAATTATAAGCAAATGGCAAAAAGCCTTAGATAATATAAAAGAAGATGGAACTTACGAAGATATCTTAAATAAATACAAATAAAGAGTATTGTATGTCAACTATTTTGTTAAAAAAAATTGTTTTTATTGCTTTTGTAATATCTTCAATTTTTATCTATTTTATATATTCAAATAATGCAAAAGTAACCGAAACTCCCAATAATATTTTAAAAAATAAACCTCTATTAAAAGATATGGAGATAACAACTGAAACTATAGCAAAATCAAGTGCAATATTTTTGGTAAATTTTGCACTTGATGAGTTAAAAAATAAAATAGCACTTGATATGGAAAATGTTCATATTAGAGCTATTGTGATAAGAGACCTATTTCTTGATGAAGATATTATAATAGCACACAAAAATAAAAAAAATAAAATTTTATTTTCTGAAAAACTTCCTAAAGACCTCCTTGCATATCAATCTATCACAAAAAATATTATTGATAAAAAAAGTTATACTCAAACTAACTTAGGATTAGTAACTTTGTATTATGAAAATAATTTACTAAACACTTTAAATTTAAAACAAAAAGAGTATCTTAAAAATAAAAAAGAGATAAAAGTGTGTATTGATCCCAATTGGTTTCCATTTGAAAAGATAGAAAATGATAAACACATAGGGATTACAAAGGATTATTTAAATATCTTTAGTTCGCAGCTAGGTATCCCTATTACTTTATTCCCTACATCTACATGGATTGAGTCATTAGATAAGATTAAAAATAAAAAGTGTGATATTTTATCTTTAGCAACATCAACTAAAAAAAGAGAAGAATATATAAATTTTACGATACCATATATCATAACTCCTATAATAATAGCTACAAAAACAGAGATACCTTTTATTGATAATATTTTACAGATTGAAAATAAAAAACTAGGAGTAGTAAAAGGATACTCTTTAAATGAAACACTAAAAGAGAAGTATCCAAATATAAATATAGTAGAGGTTGATTCAATAGCAGATGGGTTGAATAAAGTTCAAAGAGGAGAAATCTTTGGATATTTAGACAATACTGTAGTTGTAAATCATGAGATTCAAAAAGACTTTTTAGGGACTATATCTATTTCTGGTAAATTAAAAGAGGAAGTTAAACTAAGTATAGCAGTAAGAGATGACGAGGATATTCTTCGTGAAATATTAAATAAAGTTATTGTATCTCTTAGTAAACAAACAAAAGAGGAGATCTTTAATAAATGGGTAAAGATAAATTATGTTAAGCATACTGATTATACTTTGGTTTGGCAATTAGCTTTTATCACATTGATTATAATAGTAATATCTATATATTGGAATAGAAAGTTGTCAATTTTAAATAAACAATTAGAGATTCAAAGGGATAAAGCAAACGAAGCTACAAAAATGAAATCAATATTTTTAGCAAATATGTCTCATGAGATAAGAACTCCTATGAATGGTATAATTGGTATGGCAACACTAGCATTATCTTGTAAGCTAGATGAAAAAACAACAAACTATATCCAAAAGATAGATTATAGTGCTAAGTTATTATTACATATTATTAATGATATTCTAGATTTTAGTAAAATGGAAGCTGGAAAACTAGATATTGAAAAAGTTAATTTTAATCTAAAGGAACTAATAGAATCAATAACCACAATGGAAGAGCAAAAAATAGCAAAAAAGCAATTGGAGTTTAAAGTAGTTTATAATAATATTGATGATGATATTTTTTATGGTGATCCATTTAGAATAACGCAGGTTATCTTAAACTTATTATCAAATGCGATTAAATTTACACACAAAGGGATGATTGTTTTAACAATAGAATCGCTATCACCAAACAGATATAAATTTGAAGTAAAAGACACAGGTATAGGACTTGAACCTGAAGAGATAAAAAAAATATTTAACTCTTTTACACAAGCAGATAGTAGCACAACAAGAGAGTATGGTGGAACTGGACTTGGTCTTGTTATTGCAAGGCAACTTGTGGAACTTATGAATGGAAAAATAACAGTCAACTCAAAAAAAGGAGTTGGAAGTACATTTGGGTTTGATATAGAGCTTGAATCCAAAAGAAGTACCACTTCTTATATATTAAAACCAAAAAACAATGATAATGATAACAATATCGAAAATAAAAATTATGATATCTTAAAAGGCTTAAATATACTTTTAGTAGAAGATAATAAAATCAATCAAGCTATAGTTTTAGGTTTACTTGAAAATAGTGGATTAAATATAGATGTAGCATCAGATGGAAAAGAAGCTGTAGAGATGTATGAAAAAGATACAAGTAGATACAAATTGATTTTAATGGATATACAAATGCCTGTGATGTCAGGTACAGAAGCTACTAAAATAATAAGATTAAACAATAAAAATCTACCAATCATTGCATTAACAGCAAATGCAATGCAAAGTGATATAGAAGCTAGTGAAAAAGTAGGGATGAATGATCATCTAATAAAACCAATAAATATAGACAAACTATACTCAACTATTTTAAAATATATATAATTATTTTATATTTAACAGCAAAAGCTATAGAAAATAGTTTTCCTATTGATATACCAAAAGATATTTTTAAAGAAGAGATAACACTAAAAATAATATTGAGATATAGTTTATCCTAAGGGTCTCTTTAATGACATTAATCTATATTTAAAATAAAGATATTCCCAAAGGTATTTTAGATGTTTTTGAAGCCTTTTTTATCTTTGAGATAGAATAATCAAGATTTTCAGTATCAATATTTGGATTAATCTCAATAACACCTGCTGATACACTCAGTAAAGAAAATTTTCTTTTTATATCAAATCTATCTTTGATAATTACATATCCATTTTCTTTATCTATTTTATTATAAAACTTTAAAGATTGTATTGTAAATTCATTTTGAATTGTAGAAACAATATCAAAAATATCTTTATATTCAATATCTTTAAAAGCGATAAAAAAGTCATCGCCACCAACATGTCCTTTAAAAACATCATTTTTTAGATGTTTTTGTAATATTTCAGAAAAAGATAAAATAGCTCTATCCCCTTGCCTGAATCCATAAGTATCATTAAATGGTTTGAAATCATTGAAATCAAAATATACAATATGATAAGTGATATTATTTGTTGGTGTAAAAATATTATTTATATAGTTTTCAATTTGTCTATTACCAGGTAGTTTTGTAAGTGGATTTTGATCTTCTGCAATCTCAATATTTCTATTGTATGATAAAGAGAGTAGATTATTCAAATCAATAAAACCATAATATTTACCCTCTTTTGTAACAAATATACCATTTGATGAAGTTGATTTATTTAAGTTGTAAACTTCTAAAACTTTATCAACTCCCCATGTGATTTCAGCTGAAACTATAGGTTTTATAAATTTTTTGATTTTATCATAAGAGGTGTCATTTTTTGCTAGGGCGATACCAAATTGTGAATATGATAGTTTTTTTATATCTTTTTCATATATAACACCAATTAAATTTTTAAGTTTATCTGTTATTGGAACAAAAATATTATCTGTATTGATTTTAAAATACTCAAAAAGTTCATTTAAGCTTGTCTTTACATCTAAAGGTATTATTTTATTAATTTTAGTTTTATCAATTCTATTAGATACTATTGACCTTTTATCTTCTCTTGAAAGTGCACCAATCTCATCATAAATAGTTTGTATTTTTTTTATATCTAGTTTTGGCTTTTGTACAAAATAACCTTGAACTAAGTCTGCACCAATATCTTTACATGTATAAAATTCCTCTTTAGTTTCGACACCCTCTGCTATGATTTTCATATTCATAATATGTGCTAAATCTATAATAGATTTACAAAATAATCTTTTTTTTGTATCATTTTGTATATTACTTATAAAAAATCTATCAATTTTTATGAATTTTGCTTCAGAATAATAAAGTAATTGAAATCCCGCTACGCCTGTACCAAAATCATCTATAGCAATATCGAAGCCTTGTTGTTTATAATTGTTTACAAGATTTGAAATTGAACTTGAATCATCAAGTGTACCTCTCTCGCTAAGTTCAAAGCAGATTGATTTTTGTTCAAGGTCTAATTCTTCTAATATTAAAGATGTGTTTCCATGATTATAATCAGGCATATACATCAATCTATTATCAAGGTTGTAAAATATTTGTATATTTTGTACATCTAACTTAGAAAATTTTTTTAATGCTTTCTGTCTAAGTTTTATATCAAACTGAAATAAAACTCCATCATGATAAGCGTCATCAAAGAGTGAAAATATTGATGAATAGTTTCCTGCTTTTTCATGATTTCGTAAAAGTGCCTCTACAGCGTATATCCTACCACTTTGTATATTTACAATTGGTTGAAATGCAAAATCTATTTTTTCTACTATATTTTGCCATTTATTATCTAACATTTTTTAGCCTTTTCATATCGTATTTAACCATAAAATAATTACAATTTAATTACAATATAGTAATTTAATCAATTTATAGATAATATTTCATATGTTTAATATAAAAAAAACAATTAAAAAATACAAAAACTTTGATAAAACATTTATTGAATCTTTTATAGGGATACCATCAGGTTATGGGGGATTAAAAAAACCATTTTATGGTACATATAGTCAATTTATAAAAAAATATCCAAATTTTAAAACAAATAAAAAAATTCCAACAGTTCTATTTATGCATGGTTCAGGAAAATTTGTAGGAGGAGAAACCTATAGACAATGGATAGTTGAAGATTGTAATTTTGCATTTATATCTCCAAATTCTCATGCCATTAAAAATAGACCAAAATATAAATCTCCATCATCTAAGAAGATA
The DNA here is from genome assembly GCA_034723675.1 of Campylobacterota bacterium. Taxonomy (GTDB): domain Bacteria; phylum Campylobacterota; class Campylobacteria; order Campylobacterales; family Arcobacteraceae; genus JAIOSF01. Next base: position 2,818 of record JAYEPD010000039.1, on the reverse strand, counting down.
TATAATGAGGTTCATAAAATAAGACAAGCTGAATTAAAATATAATACAAAAATGTTATTAGATCTTAAATGGACTAGCAAAAAAAATATGTTTTTAATTGGAAGTAGCGAAGGTGCATTGGCTGTAGGAATTTATAAAGGGGATGAGTATAAAGCAAGAGTTATTTTAGCTTGGAGCTGTGAAGATGGTTACTATTCATCAGATACATCAATTGGAGCAAAAACGACAAAACCTATTTTAGCAATTATAGGTTCTCATGATGAGTATTTTAGTACAAATTCAAAGTTTGTAGATGATAAAGATGAAAATATTAGTGGACATTGTTTAGAAGCACTACTCGAATATAAAAATAGTAAAGTGGTGATATTACCTAAAACTAAACATAAGTTATTGGATAACATCTATACACAATCAGAGATTGTAAACTTTTTGATGTTTTGGAATAATAAAGATTGTTTTGATAACAATTCTTATTAGAGATTCTTTAATAGTTTAATCCTACTGCATCTCTAATAATTTTTAACTTTTCACTAGCAACTGCTCTTGCTTTTGTTGCACCTTGTGCTAAAATCTCTTTTACAACATCAGGATTATTTAATAGATGTTCTCTTCTTTCTACATAAGGTGCAAAATGTTCATTTATTTTATCCATAAGTGCAATTTTAAAATGTCCATAACCTTCACCTGGTGTTGCATATCTTTTTTGCATAGATAAAAGTTCATTCTTATCCATAAATAGTTCGCATAGTTTATATACATTACATGTTGCATACTCTTTTGGTTCATCTAACTCTTTAGAATCAGTTACTATTTTCATAACTTGCTTTTTTAAACCTTTTTTAGTTCCAAACATATCAATAGTATTTCCATAAGACTTAGACATCTTAGCACCATCTGTTCCTGGTACTGTTGCTAGAACTTCATCGACTTTTGATAATGGCATAGTAAGAATCTCTTTATCTTTTCCACCATAAGTATTATTAAATGTATTTGCAATATCTCTTGCCATCTCCACATGTTGGATTTGATCTTTTCCAACAGGAACAATATCTGAATCAAATAGTAATATATCTGCAGCCATTAAAACAGGGTAAGAAAAAAGACCATGATTTGATGCAATTCCTCGTGCTGTTTTATCTTTGTAGCTATGAGCTCTTTCTAAAAGTCCCATTGGTGTATGATTTGAAAGTATCCAGTAAAGTTCAAGAACCTCTGGCACATCACTTTGTACCCAAAATGTAGATTTCTCTGGATCCATCCCAAGACTTAGAAAGTTTACAGCTGCTTCAAATATATTTTTTTGTAAAACCTCTTTATCTTTTACTGAAGTTAGTGCGTGATATGAAGCTATAAAAGCATATAACTCACCATCATCTTGTGACTCAATCATCTTTTTTATCATACCAAAATAGTTACCTATGTGTATCGTTCCGCTTGGTTGTATCCCTGATAATATTCGCAAAAAGTATTCCTTGAAATTTTTTTGTATTATATCTAGTCTTGAGTTTAATTTTGTTTAGTTAGTGTTTAATTTTGGAATTAGTTCAATCCCATAATAAGTTTTACTTAAGATTAACAAAGAAATTACGCGTGACTAGAAGATTAAGAGCCATTTATTAATAGATTTTAATCTGAAGATATATAAAAACTTGTTTGCTAGTAAAGCTATTTCCTTTAATCTTAAGTAAAACTTATTATGGGGTTGAACTATAATGTAATCATATTGTAACCAATTTAGAAAATAAATTTATTTCAATAGTAGTATAATTAGATAATAAAATATTTTGGAGAATGTTATGAAAAAAAGAGTGTTTATTATTGAATATGCAAAAGGAAGTGATAAAGGGTTTGACGGATTTAGAGCTGATACAAAACCTATCTTAAATGCAATAGAACAGATGAGTGGACTTAAAGGTGAAATCGTTTTTTATAGACCCAATAAAAAATATGAATTATTAGATTATTTAAAAGAAAATGCACATTCTATTATAAGCAGAATCAACCCAGGAAACTTAAAAGAGGTTGATGAATATTTTCAATTCTTAAAAGCTATTGGAAATAGTGGTGTTGAGATACATACACATCCAGATGTTATGATAAACCTTGATTTTAAAGATATATTAGCAAAGTTAAAAGGTACTATATTAGGTGATGATGAAACATATTTTTACCACACATATACTGAGTTTGCTACACAGTTTCCTGAGATTTTAAAACAAAGAGGAATCAGAGTATTAAAAACAAACTATGGTTCAACAGGCGAGGGTGTTTATCTAGTAACTCTAAAAGATGATGGGGGAATAGTATCAACAGAAGCTGTAAATAATCAAAAATACTATTATGATGATATTGATGAATTTTTACATAAATTTGAACCAAATTTTGAATCAGATGATGAAAATGCAGCATACTTTCAAGGGAAAACAGGATTTGTAGGTTGTAGGTACCTTGAAAGAATTGCTGAGGGTGAGATAAGAGTACTTCTTGTAAATGACAAGCCTATATCAGTAGTGCATAAAAAACCTCAAGATGGGGAGTTTTCAGCTACACTTTTTAGTGGTGCAAAATATAAGTACGAATCACCAAATGACGAAAAATGGAAAAATGTAGTAAAGTTAACAACAGATGGACTTAAAGATATAAAACCATACTTAAATGGTAAGAATTATCCACTGTTATGGACTATGGATTATATCTTAGATTACAATGATGATGGAAGCGACAAATATGTGTTAAGTGAGATAAATTGCTCTTGTGTAGGTATAACTTCAGAACTACAATATGCAAAAGAGGTAGCTAAAGTTTTTAAACAATAATA
>JAYEPD010000038.1:0-3313 GCA_034723675.1 Campylobacterota bacterium | reverse complement strand
CTTTATTGATAACCAAACTGTATTAAGACTTTTGGCTAGTTGGTCTTAAACTAACTAGCTCCTCCTGACATTAATGACACTCTAAGATAGTTCTATCTGGACTTACTAAATAATCATACCCATTATATATAGTGTAACTTCCGTAAAGTATCACTGAGATTGCAGCAAGTTTAATCATTACATTTCTAAATCCACTTTGTTTAAAAAGTCCAACAAAAAAACCTAAACTAAACAATGCAGGTATAGTACTTAAACCAAATATAACCATAACCAAAGCACCATAAAAAGGATCAGCTGTACTTGCAGCTGTAATTGCAAAAAAGTATACAAAACCACAAGGCAAAAGACCATTTAGCATCCCAAGTAAAAAAAAGCTTGTAAATGTTTGACTATGTAACAATGCTTTAAAATTTTTACTATACCAAGATGATTTTGAAACTGAATGTTCTATAAGAGTTAAAAACTTGATTTTACCTAAAAGTGAAAGACCAGTTAAAAGCATAGCAGTTCCAGCTATAAGCCAAAGTATACCATTTGCTGTATTTGAAAAAGTCGCAACTCCTCCAAGATATCCAAAAATAGCACCCAGTATAGAGTAAGTAACTATTCTACCAAAAGAGTATAAAAGGTGTGAGATAGACTGTTGTGTTTTACTCCACTCTTGTTGTACTTTTGTACTACTATAAGCTATAACTATCCCACCACACATACCAATACAATGCCCAAATGAACCTAAAAATGCAATAGTTATGATACTTATTATATCAACAGTTTCCATACTTATACCTACTTTACTTCATATCTAAGAGTTGTTTTTTTATATAAGGATTTGTCATATTTTCACCTCTTATCATATATAAAGACATAGTATTAAAATCTATTAAATTATCTTTAGATTTTTTGTGTTCATATGCCCCAAATCCATAAAACATAGGTGTCTCTTCATCTCTACTATACCAAGCAGTTCTACCATCTATGTATTTTTTTGTATCTTTTGTCATAACCCATATTTTTGCTGTATCTTTAAACTCTTTATTTTCTAACCAATGCACCATACCACCGTGATCATGAAAAAACCAAGTTTTACCATCAGAAATTGCAACTTGTGATGCGTATGTGATATCATCTATAACCATACCACAATCACTATCTTGAAACTTACCTAACACTATTGGTATAGGTTGCATCTCTTTATTTTTTGTATATACTACTGTCATATTTTGAACACTTGACATAGATATAAATAATACTACAATGATAGCTACTATAATTAAAATTGTTAAAAATGGGAGTATTTTTTTCATGTGGCATTATATCAAAGTGTTATTAATAAATTGTTAATCTTATAAAAGTAAACTTAATTATAGCCCAATCTTGTATTTAGTTTTATTTAAGATTAACAAAGAAATTACGTGTGATTTGAAGATTAAGAGCCATATATTAACATATTTTAATCTTAAAATAGATAAAAACTACTTTGTAGGTCAAGCTATTTCCTTTAATCTTAAATAAAACTAAATACAAGATTAGGCTACTTTTACTATAAAAAAAGTTATATTTCTTATCTTTACTATAAGTCAATTTAATATAAGATTAAGTTATATTAAAGCCTCTCTACTTTACAATTAAATATAACATTTAAAGGAAAACAAATGAAAAAAAGAGTTATCATATTATCAGCAGTAGCTGCACTTACAACTGCATCTTTTGCAAATACAAATGTTGAAGATAGACTAAGTCAGATGGAAGCTAAACTTACAAAGTTAGAAAAAAAGCTTAAAAAAGCAAATAAAAAACTAAATCAAGTAAAAGCACATGGTGCAAGCGATAACATAAAATGGGATGTTGATTTTAGAACAGCAATAGACTCTATATCGTATAAACTTGCAGATGGAACAAAAGCAAAAAATCCTGATTTGATGACAAATAGATTATTGTTAGGTATGGGATTTGCTCCGAGTGACAATGTACTTTTTAAAGGTAAGCTAGGCTACAACAAAGTATATGGAGATACAGCAAATCATAGTCAATCAAACTCTGCTATGGGTGTAGGTTATGCAGATTTTGACTGGGTTACAAATGAAAATGCAGTTGATAATGAGATAAAACTAAAAGAAGCATACTGGTTATATATGAATGATACATTTCTTGGATCTGATATAGCATGGACAGCATCAGTTGGACGAAGACCATCTACAGATGGGCTTGGTATAAATATGAGAGAGGGGATGAAGGACAACTCACCACTTTCACATACTGTAAATGTTGAGTTTGATGGAGGAAGTGCTAAGTTCAACCTTGATAAAGTGACAGGGGTAGATGGTATGTGGTGGAAACTTTGTGTAGGTAGAGGTCTTACTAATGCGATGCCCCGATTTAATATGACAGTAAATGGTGCAGATTACGCAGAAGATAAATCTAAATCAGAAGATATAGATATGTATGGTTTCATCTTTGTACCTTATGATGATGGACAATACTCTATCCATACAAACTGGGCAAATGCAACAAACCTTATAGGATTTACAAGTATGGATATGATGCAATATCAAATCGCATCTCAAGGATATGATCCAACTTCATTAAATGCTTCATACCAACCTACTCTTGAATTAGATGGTACTGCTGTAGACGGAACATTGAATCCTACTTCAACTGCTATGATACCTTCTGCATCTATGGCATATGCACCAACATTTCAAAACTTTGGAGATATGCAACTTTTTACAGCTATGTTTAAAGCAGAAGGGATAGGTAATGAAATAAGTGACTTCTTAGACGATACTATATTTTTTACCTCATGGGCTCAGTCCAAAACAGACCCAGCTGATGGTATGAAGATGTTAGGTTCAAATGAATCTAAGACAGGTACTTCAACATGGGTTGGATTAAATATACCATGTCTTTTAACAGAAGATGGAAGAATAGGATTTGAGTGGAACAAAGGTGATAAATACTGGAGAAGTGTAACTTATGGTGAAGATACTATGACAGGAAGTAAGATATCTGCAAGAGGTACTGCTGTTGAAGCTTACTACATCAAACCACTTACAAAATCTTTAACATTAAATATAAGACATACTCAAGTAAAATACGACTACACAGGAAGTAATATGTTCTTTGGTGAAGATGGTACACCATATACTATAGCAGAAGCAAAAGCAATGGGACAAAATCCAGTTGAAGAAGCAACAGACACAAGAGTATCTATATCTTATAGATTCTAAAACTTTTATAAAAAGAGAGATTAAATTCTCTCTTTTTATTTTAAATACTATGTTTAAGTATATTATTATAAAATACTATACTTAAA
>JAYEPD010000037.1:0-3332 GCA_034723675.1 Campylobacterota bacterium | reverse complement strand
ACTTATATAATCAAATAAAAACTTAGCCAATCTATCAAGTGATATTTGCCAAGTTGAATGAGTTTGAGCATATAACCACAATGAAAAATCAAAAAATGTTTCATATACACTTTTATCTTCTACTAAAAAATTAAATGTTTTTGTAAAGTTTCCACTGTTGTAAACTAAGTCCCAAAATCTAGCAAATCTCTTCATCTCTTGCATCTTTGTAAATGGTATTAAATCATTTGCCAATATATCATATGGTGGTATATCAGTATAAACCATACCATAAACTTCATCGTGTCTATTTAAAGTTGTACCTGATAGTTTTTTTAGAACTCCTACTTGTACCTCACTCTTACTCAAACTACATAAATAATCAAGATTTTCACCAAATGACTCTATACTCTCACCTGGTAGTCCTATGATCAAATCCAGATGAATATGTGCATTTGTTTCATTTTCTAAAAATGCAAGATTTTCTTTTATCTTTGGTATGTTTAGATTTCTTTTTATGTTTAATGCTATATCTTTTTTTAGAGTTTGAATACCAATTTCTAGTTGTAGTGAAGTTGGTGGGAATAGTTTTATTTTTTCTCTTAAAGCTTCTGGAAAGTTATCAGGTATAACTTCAAAATGTGTTGTGTATGGTTCATCTTTTTCTAGAAAAAAGTCTAGTAATCTAGTAGCTACTTTTATATTTAGATTAAATGTTCTATCTATAAACTTATAATTTCTAACACCCTTATCCCACAATATTTGAAACTCTTCAACTATTTTTTCTATATCAAAGTTTCGCACCTTTTTATCAATAGAAGATAAACAAAATTCACAAGAATATGGACAACCTCTTGAAGCCTCTACATAGATATATCTGTTATCTATATCATTTTGAGTGTAGTATTTATATGGTAGTTTTATATCTTTTAATTCTAATTCAAGTGGAGTAAATATCCTTTGTTTTACTTTGTTATTCTCAAGTAATTCTTTACAAATACTATAAAATTGGATTTCACCTTCACCTTGTATGATATAATCAGCACTATCCATATCAACCCTAAAAGGTGTATAACTTACTTCTGGACCACCAAGTATAATAGTAGTTTTTGGACTCACTTTTTTAATGATTTTAATAAGTTCTGATATATCTGTTGCATTCCAAATATATACACCAATACCGATAATTTTAGGACTCTTTGACAATAATTTTTCGGCAATATCTTGCATTTTTTCATTTATAACATACTCTTGTATTTGTGTTTTTTCTTGAAGTTCTTTTAGATTTGCATAAAGATATCTAAGACCAATTGCACTATGAGTATATCTTCCATTTAAAGTTGTGAGTATAATATCTGTCAAAATATCCCTTAAGTTTTTTTTAGTTCAATCCACTAATAAGTTTTACTTAAGATTAAAGGAAATAGCTTTATTAACAAAATAATTTTTATAAATTATCAAACAAAAATATATTAATAAATGGCTCTTAATCTTCTAGTCACGCGTAATTTCTTTGTTAATCTTAAGTAAAACTTATTAGTGGATTATGCTGAGTTTTTTTGTATTGTATCTAAAATAAAGAAAAATTATAGAACTAACACAGAACTAAAATTATTATGCTATACTTCCATAATTTCAGCGTACACGGTCTACGACTGACTGTTTATTTTACAAATAAAAACTTATAAACATCCATTAGCCTTGATCGAAAAGTTACTAAACTTTAAGTAGGCTCTTACACAAAAAGGTACATTACAATGTCATTTTCAAAACTTGGTTTAAAAGAACCATTATTAAAAGCTATAGAAGAGCAGGGTTACACAACTCCAACACCTATACAACAACAATCAATCCCTGTGATTTTAGAAAAAAAAGATATTTTAGCTGGTGCTCAAACAGGTACAGGAAAAACAGCTGGTTTTACACTTCCACTTCTTCAAATATTAAGTGATAAAAAGAATAGAAACAATCAAAAACCAAAAATAAAAGCACTTATTTTAACTCCTACAAGAGAATTAGCAGCACAAGTCCAAGAAAGTGTTATAACTTATGGAAAATATTTGCCATTTAGATCTACAGTTATTTTTGGTGGTGTTGGGATTAATCCACAAATCTCAACACTTAAAAAAGGTGTTGATATAGTAGTTGCTACTCCAGGTAGACTACTTGACCATGTTGAACAAAAAACAATTGATTTAAATGAAGTTGAATTTTTAATACTTGATGAAGCAGATAGAATGCTTGATATGGGTTTTATTCACGACATAAAAAAAGTATTAAAAATACTTCCAAAACAAAGACAAAATTTACTTTTTTCTGCAACATTTTCAAATGATATAAAAAAATTAGCTGATAATTTACTTGACAATCCAACATTAATAGAAGTAGCAAGAAGAAATAAAACATCAGAAAAGATAAAACAAACGATACATTTAGTTGATAAAGCAAAGAAAAAGCATCTTTTAACAAAACTAATAGATGACAATAACTGGAAACAAGTGTTAGTGTTTACTAGAACAAAACATGGTGCAAATAAACTATCTCAACATCTAAATGAAAACAATATAACAGCAGCAGCAATCCATGGAAATAAATCTCAAGGTGCAAGAACAAAAGCATTAGCTGATTTCAAAGAGAATAGTGTGCGTGTGCTTGTTGCAACTGATATAGCAGCTCGTGGTATAGATATAGATTTATTGCCACATGTTGTAAACTTTGAGCTACCAAATGTACCTGAAGACTATGTACATAGAATAGGAAGAACAGGAAGGGCTGGAAGTAATGGAGAAGCTATATCTTTAGTTTGTATAGATGAAGATGAACTATTAAGAAATATTGAAAAACTAATAAAAGATAAAATACCAAAAGTTATAATAGATGGCTTTAAACCAGACCCCTCAATAAAAGCAGAACCAATTCAAAAGCAAAGAGGTGGTCAAAATAGGGGTGGTGGCAAGTCCAGTAGAGGTTCACAAAACTCAAGAGCAAGAGGTAGAAACTCTTCAAGCTCATCAAGAAGAAGGCAAAATTAACCCTTCGAGTTTTTTTATCTTAAAACTTTTTCTATGAAGTTCACAATATCCATATTTGATGATAGCATCTGTATGGACTTTTGTTCCATAACCTTTATGTTTTTCAAAACCATACCTAGGGTAATCTTTTGAAATCTCTTGCATAAATCTATCACGACTTACTTTTGCTAAAATTGAAGCTGCACTTACCTCTTTTATTTTAACATCAGCTTTTACTAAAAAATCTAAATTTTCTATACCAAATGCTGTATTTCCATCCATAAGATACTGTTTTGCTTTTATATTTAGCATAATCTCTTTTATGGACTCTTTGAGACAAAT
>JAYEPD010000036.1:0-3339 GCA_034723675.1 Campylobacterota bacterium | reverse complement strand
TTATCCATTAAGACCATATAAAAACTATTTTATCTTTTAAAATAAAGTAAACTCACATACGACAAAAAGGCAATAATAGCAGAGTATAAAAATAGATATTCTCCATAAACCCAACCAGCTATTATAGCCCCACCAAATCCTCCAAGACCATAAGCAAAACCTAGCATAAATTGTTGAGCTAGTTTTTTATTTGTATAAAGTGTATATAAATAAAGTATAACAGCACTGTGATATAATCCAAAACTAAAAGCATGAAATGACTGAGATATATATGATACAGTTAACGACTCAGGAAAGATATATAACAATAACCATCTAATTATAGTTAAAAATATAGATAACTTTATGATAAATAAAAGATTGTTTTTTAATATTGGTGCTTGGAAATAAAACATTGCTATCTCACATAAAACTCCAAATGCCCAAAGATAACTTGTAACTTCTAAACTTATTCCAAAATCAGTTTCATATATAGTAAAGAAGTTATAGAAACCACCAAAACTAACTTGCATCAAAAATAAACTTAACCAAAAAGCCCAATACTTAAGCAATGAAAATTTTTCATCATTTTCACACACTTCATGTTTAACATCAAACTTTAATAAACTATATGCAAATACTGCTGTTAATACAGTAGCTATCATATAATAATGAAGCATAATACTAGAGTCTGTTAAAACTCTAGCTAGTACAAGACCAACAACCATAAAACCAATAGAACCATAAAGTCTAGCTCTTCCATATAAGTGTTTTAATTCTTTTATAGCTATGAGTTCTATATATGGTAAGATGATACTTAAACATACACCTAAAATCGCATTGTTTATCATAAAACTATAAAAGTCGTTTATTGTTATATAAAAAAATGAAGCTGATATTATAGATAAGAATAGTGTATATTTAAATAGTTTTTGGTTTAATTCTATATGTTTTAAAAATAGAAATGGTGTAAGAAATCTCATCAAAGGAGCTAAAGCTAAAACTACACCAATTTCACTTGTAGTATAACCTATATCATGCAAAACTTTTGGTAAAAATATAACATATACTCCAACAGCAGCAAAATAAAAAAAATAAAATGCTGAAAGTTTAAAAAAAAGCATAAAACTTATGTTTCAATTCGTATAACTGATGTCTTCATAATAAGGTCTTGGAATGTTTTTTTATCTTTTCTAAAAAATGGTAAAAGAAATCCTACAATACTTACAGCACTAATTATAAACATCATATATCTAGCAATTGCTAATCCAAACGATAGATTTTCTTTTGTATTATCATCAATAAGTTTTAAATCATATGCCTTAAATCCAGGTGTTTGACCTTTTTTTACCCAAAATATAACTACAATCAAGCCATAAAAAGCCATAGTTAACCATCTTGCAGACTCACTACCTTTAAATGCCTCTGAACCATCCATAATAAGATAAGTTGTTATATACATAATAGGCATCATAATCATAAACATATCTGTTATAAAAGCTTTTAGTCTAAAAAGTGGTGAAGCAGATACAATATCTGGTAAAATTTCATCTTTTTTATTTTGTTTTTTTGTATTATTTTGTTCATTATCTTTACTTTTTTTTACATCTCGCCATCTTGCCATATTTTATTACCTTGTGTTTATTATATTTTTAATCTTATCTTGAAATTTGCACCTTTATATTCTATATCATCATAGCAAAATGAGGAGTTTGAAACTTCAATTGAACCTTTCATTTTACCTATAATATCATGTGTCATATAAAGCCCTAGACCTGTACCTCTTGATTGGTGTTTTGTTGTAAAATATGGTTCAAAAATTTTATCCATTATATCTTCATCTATCCCACCAGCATTATCTTTTATATTTAATTCAATTGTATCATTTTCTACTAAAGTACTAATAAAAATATATTTTTTCTCATTTTTCTCTTTTGTTTGTTTTAATATATCAGAAGCATTATTTATAATATTTAATAATACTTGTTGAAAATCATTTTCTAATGTGCTCATCTGAACATTAGTAGCTAAATTTTTTATCACAATTATATTGTGTGCTTTAAGATTGGCTTCAATGATTGATATTGATTTGTTGATTAAGTCGTTTATTTTAAACAATGTAGTTGTTCTGTTTTCTTTTAGAAAGTTTTGAAAATTTTCAATTGTAGAAGATAAAAATTGAGTACTTTTAACTATATTATCTAACTCTGTTAGTGTTTCATTCTTATCTTCCATATCAAATTCTATATTAATCTTTATACCACCAGCTGCTACAGATATAGCTGTAAGTGGTTGTCTCCACTGATGAGCAATGTTCTCCATCATCTCACCCATTGATGCCATTTTTGTTTGTTGTGCTAGTAATCTTTCATTTTGTTTAATCTGAGTTATATCTAAAATTGCTATTATTTTTATGATTTTTTCATCTATTAGAATATTTCTCTCTTTTATCTGAACTTCATATGATTTTCCACTTTTTGAGATGATAAAATCTTCAAACATATGATCAATTTTATCATCTAAAAGTTCATTTTGATGATCTTTTGAAACATGAGTAAAGATATCAAAAATATGCTTATTTAATATCTCCTGCTTTGAATCATAACCTAAAATAACTAATGCTTCTTGATTAAGTTCAGTACATATGTCATTTTCAAATATAAACATAGCATCAATTGTAGAGTTTACAACTGCTTTAAACTTATTTAGGCTATTTTCTAGTTCTTTATTTATCATATTATAATTTTATCTAAAGAGATATTAATTTAACTGCTAAAGTACCTTATTGAAGCAAATCCATTTACATTTGTATCTTTAATATCATCAATTTGTTGATTTGTAATAATTCCCCCTAAAGCTATAATCATAAAATCATCACTTTGATATGATTTTACTACAGATTTTAATTTATCTATACCGATTGGTTTATTTTTATTTTTTTTGAAAAATATTGGAGAATAAGTTATAGCATCTGTATTTTGATAAATTGCATTTTGTATCTCTTCTTCTGTGTGTGTGCTGATTATAGTAAATAAGTTTTTTTCTTTTGCAGTTGTTATATTGTTAAATTGTGTTGATGTAAGATGTACACCATCAAATTTTAGTTTTAAAGCTAGTTCTATATTTGAATTTATAAGCACTTTTGGTATTTTAAATCGTTTACATATATCTATACATACTTTAGCTAATGGTTCAATATCATTTGTTGTTTTATCTCTAAAACATACTATGTCAACATTATGTTTAGATAAACTTTTAGTTAAATTTTTTGAAAATATTTTTATATCACTACCAAATTCAATGGGGTCTGTTATAAGATAAGATAAAAAAAAAGGAGACTTTTTAGAAGTCTCCTTTTTT
>JAYEPD010000035.1:0-3376 GCA_034723675.1 Campylobacterota bacterium | reverse complement strand
TTGTAAAAAAACTTCCAAATTAAATCCTATATTTTTTATTCATTTAAAAGTATAACATAATAAAATTAATATATCAAGATATATTGATATATTAATATAGAGCAATACTTATAAAAATTAAAATTAATAGAAAAGATCTTTAAATCTTATTCTATTATCGGTAGTAATATATTTTATAGACTAACTGGGTCTGTTATATATCCACTTATTCCACTAGCTGCTGCAACAGCACTATTTGAAAGATATACTTTTGATGTACGACTTCCCATTCTTCCTACAAAGTTTCTGTTTGTTGTAGAGATGCAAACTTCACCATCACCTAAAATTCCCATATATCCACCTAGACATGCTCCACAAGTTGGATTGGATACTACAGCACCTGCGTCAACTAAAATATCAATATATCCTAACTTTGTAGCTTCCCTTAATATCATTTGAGTACCTGGAGTAACTATCATCCTTACATGAGATGCTAACTTTTTACCATCTAAGATTTCAGATGCAATTTTTAAGTCACTTAATCTACCGTTTGTACAACTTCCTACAAATACTTGATCTACTTTAATGTTATCTGCAACTGCTTGACTCATAGAGTGACCATTTTCTGGTAAGAATGGATAAGCTATCACAGGTTCAAGGTTAGCAACATCTATCTCTAATACTTGACAATACTTAGCATCTTCATCGCTATAGTGAATTTTTGGTTCAGCTCGAAGGCTTCCATTTGCCTCTATTCTACCATCTAAAAACTCTTTTGTTACTTCATCATAAGCTACGATTCCAGATTTTGCACCAGCTTCAATAGCCATATTACATAAAGCAAATCTATCATCCATTGTTAAGTATTGGATTGTATCACCTGTAAACTCTAAAGTTTTATATAAGGCACCATCAACACCGATCATTCTGATAATCTCTAAAATTAAATCTTTTCCTGTTACAAACTCTTTTGGTTTTCCACTAAATACAACTTTTATAGACTCAGGAACTTTAAACCAGTTTCCACCTGTAATCATAGCAAATGCTAAATCAGTACTCCCCATACCTGTACTAAAAGCCCCTAAAGCTCCATGTGTACAAGTATGAGAGTCTGCACCAATGATAACATCACCTGGTATTACCAAACCTTTTTCAGGTAAAAGTGCATGTTCAATTCCCATATCTTTTTCATCAAAAAAATGTTTTAGATTATGTTTTGCTGCGAAATCTCTACTTATCTTTGCTTGATTTGCTGATGCTATATCTTTTGCAGGTATAAAGTGATCAAGAACTATTGAAAATCCATCAGGATTTGCTAATTTTTCTGCACCACTTTCTTCAAATGCTTTAATAGATATAGGGGTTGTAATGTCGTTCCCAATTACCATATCAATAGGACTTCTTACAATCTCCCCTGCAAATACCTCTTTGCCAACATGTTCACTAAATATTTTTTCTGTTATCGTTTGACCCATTATATTCTCTCTTATTATATATTATTTTGCTATTTTATCTAATTAATGTTTTTATACCACTTATAAGGAATTTAGAGATATAATCGCAACCATGATAAAAGAAAATATAATATTAATTGGATTTATGGGTGTTGGAAAGGGTACAATTGCACGAGCTTTAGTTAAGCAGAGTAACTATTTTGCTGTTGATACTGATGATTTAATTGAAAGTGTAGAAAATAAAAAAGTAAAAAAGATTTTCGAAACAAAAGGTGAAGCATACTTTAGGCATTTAGAGAAGAGATGTGCTATATGGTGTGAAGAGAATTTACAAGGTACAATTATCTCAACAGGTGGAGGTTTTTATAAACAACCAAATCTTAAAAAAATAGGAAAAGTTATATATCTTGAGTCTACTTTTGAAAAGATAATTGAGGGGTTAAAAAATGCTCCAAATTCAGCGAAAAAATTTAGAAAAAGACCACTATTAAATGATTTGAATGAAGCTAAAAAGATATATAAACAAAGAGTAAAAGAGTATAAAGAAGTTTCTGATATAGTTATCAATGTAGAAGATTGGGACGAAACTAATGCAGTTAAAAATATACTAAAAGAGATAGAATAAAATTAAGAGAAAAAGATGAAAATAATAAATACAAACAATGAGAATTTTAGTGAAGAGTTTGAGAATATACTAGGAAGAGCTAAAGTTGATATTAAAAAAGTAAGTTCTATTGTAAATGGAATTATTGATGATATAGTTGACAATGGAAATAAAGCTGTTAAAGAACATATATCAAAGTTTGACAATTGGACGCCAGCAAATGATAAAGAGCTTTTTATTGATGTTAAAGATATGGAAATAGCTTATAATAATATTGATGAAAAATTAAAAGAATCATTACATTTAGCTTATGATAGAATCAAAAAATATCACGAAAAACAACTTCCAAAATCTTGGATGGATTATGAATCAAATGGTACGATTTTAGGTCAAAAAGTTACACCTGTGGATAGAGCTGGTCTTTATATCCCTGGTGGAAAAGCTGCATATCCAAGCTCACTACTTATGAATGCAATTCCAGCAATTGTAGCTGGAGTTGAGGAGATAGTAGTATGTACACCTACACCAGATAATGAACCAAATGAACTTTTACTAGCAGCTTGTCATTTATGTGGTATCAAAACTGTTATGAAAGTTGGGGGTGCTAGTGCAGTTGCTGCTATGGCTTATGGTACTGAAACTCTAAAAAAAGTTGATGTAATTACAGGACCTGGAAATATATTTGTAGCAACTGCTAAAAAACTTGTATTTGGTGAAGTAAATATTGATATGATTGCAGGACCTTCAGAGATAGGTATTTTAGCTGATAGTGGCGCAAATCCTAAGTATTTAGCTATTGATTTATTAAGTCAAGCAGAACATGATGAGATGGCAAGTTCAATTATGATTACAACTGATGAAGAGATTGCAAAGCAAACAAGTGTTGAAGTTGATAATTATCTAAAGGTTTTAAGTAGAAATGAAATAGCGCAAAAGTCTATTGATGATAGAGGGTGTATAATTGTAACACAGACTATGAGCAAAGCTATAGAGCTGATGAATGAGATTGCACCAGAGCATTTAGAGGTTATGACACAGTCACCTTTTGAACTTTTACCTAAGATTAAACATGCTGGTGCTATATTTTTGGGTGCTAATACTCCTGAACCAATAGGGGATTATATAGCTGGACCAAATCATACTTTGCCTACAGGTGGAACTGCTAAATTTTACAGTCCACTAAATGTAGAAAATTTTATGAAAAAAAGTTCAATCATAAGTTTTAGTCAAGATGCTATAAATGAAATTGGTAATGAGTGTGCTCTTCTTGCAGATACAGAGGGTTTAAGTGCCCATGCCCAATCAGTAAGAATAAGAATAAAAAAATAGAATAATTAAG
>JAYEPD010000034.1:0-3428 GCA_034723675.1 Campylobacterota bacterium | reverse complement strand
ATATGCTTCTTACTATGAAAGGTGAGTGGGGTCAATTACAATCATCTCCATTAATTAAATTTATGGTTATGGCTTCAACTTTCTATATGTTATCAACTATTGAAGGTCCAATCCAAGCTATTAAATCAGTTAATGCGATTGCACACTTTACAGACTGGATTCCAGGACATGTTCATGATGGTGTTCTTGGATGGGTTGCATTTATGATTATGTCTTCGCTATTCCATATGGCTCCAAGAATGTTTGGAAGAGAGATCTACTCAAGAAAATTAATGGAAACACAATTCTGGTTACAAACAACAGCTATTGTATTATACTTTACTTCAATGTGGATTGCAGGTATCACTCAAGGTATGATGTGGAGAGCATATGATGAATATGGTTCTTTATTATACTCATTTATTGATACAGTTACAGTACTTCAACCATACTACACAATTAGAGCAGTTGGTGGATTATTATACTTAATTGGTTTCTTTATGTTTGCATACAATATGTATAAAACAGCTACAGCAGGTAGAATTCTTGATAAAGAACCTACAAATGCATCGCCTATGGGCGCTTAAGAGAAGGGGGTTATTATGTTTCATTGGTTAGAACAAAGACCGTTTTTCTTTACGGTAGTATTATTTTTATTTGTTGCGTTTGCAGGATTAGTTGAGGCTTTACCAGATTTTGCTAAAGCATCACAACCTGTTGTTGGTGAAAAGCCATATACAGTATTGCAATTAGCTGGTAGACAAGTTTATATTAAAGATTCGTGTAATGCGTGTCACTCTCAGTTAATTAGACCATTTAAATCTGAAACAGATAGATATGGTATGTATTCATTAAGTGGTGAGTTTGCTTATGATAGACCATTTTTATGGGGATCTAAAAGAACAGGTCCAGATCTACAAAGAATTGGTAACTATAGAACAACAGATTGGCATGAAAACCATATGATGGATCCTGCATCAGTTGTACCAGGTACAGTTATGCCTGCATATCCTCATATGTTTACAAACAAAGCAGATATTGCAACAGCATATGCAAATGCAAATACACAAAAACAAGTATTCGCAACACCATATGACAAACCAGGTATGCCTGCATTAGGTTCATGGGCTGATGCAAAAGTTGCAGCTTTAGAAGAAGCTAAACTTATTGCAGCTGATATGAAAAACCAAAAAGTAAAAGATGCAGTAGCTAATGGTGAGATACCAGAAATTGTTGCAATTATTGCTTATATGAATTCTCTAAAATAAAGGTTTAATATGGAATATGAAACTCTTATGACGATACAAGGATATGCGAAATTTGCATTACTTACATTGGTAGTAATCATATTCTATAGTTATGCCTATTCTATCTATAAAAGAAATAAAAAAGGTGATGAAAATTACCGAGATTTTGAAAAATATTCAGATCTTGTTCTTGATGATAGAATAGAATCTAAACCTTTGGAAAAAAGAGATACAAAAGAACAAAAGTAAACTTTAATTAGTTTGAAAAATAAAAGGAGATAGCTAGTATGAAATCTATGGTAATAGGTGGGATTATTCTTATCGTAGCACTTATGACAGGTACTTACTTCATGGCAGGGGATTCATTTAGTCTTGGTGAAGATTATATAAATGACCTTACAATGCTAGGTGGTATTGCAATTGTTGGTATAACAATATTTGTTGCGTTAAAGTATGTTAATCAAATCAAAAATGATACAGCAACAGGAGAATTAAAAGAGGAAAATTGGGACGGTATTGGTGAATACAGCAACGATCTTCCTGTAGGTTGGGCAGTTATGTTTATTGCTACAATGGTATGGCAAATATGGTATTTCTTTATTGGATACCCTACAAATCAGTTTTCACAAATTGGTCAATACAATGAAGAGACATTGGATTACCAAGCAAAATTTGAAGACAAATGGAAAACTATCTCAGGTAATGATTTAGTTGGTATGGGTCAATCAGTATTTTTAGTACAATGTGCTCCATGTCATGGTGTTGATGCTGAAGGTATAGATGGTAAAGCTCAAGATTTAACAAAAAGAATGAGTTATGAATCAGTTCTAGACACTATAAACAATGGTGCTAATAACTTCAAATCAGTATATCCAGGTGGTATGCCAGCTGGTATGGCTTCTGGTGAAGACGCAAAAGAGATTGCTAGATATGTTGCAGGTGGATTAAAAGGTACTGCTCCAGCTTCATGGGCTGCTTGTTCAAGTTGTCATGGTGAAGATGGTATGGGTATGGATTTTGTTGCACCAAATATTAAAACATATAGTGATAAAGTGATGGCGACAATACTTAAAGATGGTAAAAAATCAATAATTGGTGAGATGCCAAGTTTTGATGGTAGATTATCTGATACTCAAGTAAAAGCTGTTGCTAGTTACTTAAGAAGTATAGGAGAATAATATGGCGGGAAATACACAAATTGACCCAAAAACAGAGGGTGGTTTATTTAGTTTACAACACGGTATAACAGGTATGTTAGTAGCAACACTATTGTTACTTTCAATACTAGGGATATTAAGTTATTTTGCAGTTGTTACACAACAAGCAAATGCTGAGAACTACTATACTGTTAATCAAGATTTAAATGGATTAACTTCAGGTAGTGTTTTTTCAGATATGGAGCAAAAAACTTCTTCTGAACAAAATGCAATGTGGAAAAACGAAAAATAATAAGGGGAAAAGATGTATAATGTAATTTGGGCACTTTTAGCTGTAACAGCTGTTGTAACAATAGTTTTATCATTTCTTGACTCTTCAAGAATATTTATAGGGTAATAACTATTTAATATAAATTAAAAGGGAAAGAGTTAAATCTTTCCCTTTTTTATATCTTTTTTTCAAACTCCTCTTTTGAAAAACTTTTCATAACAATTGGATTTAAACCTTTTGATATTAAACTATTTTTTAAACCCTCCCCTATTTTAGAGCTAATAAATATATTAACACTATTTTCAAGAAATAATTTTGGTAATACAATAGCTGGTTTCTCATTTTTTTCATAAATTGGATTATCAATTTTATCTATTAAAGATATTTTTTTATTATCATATAATAAAAAATAAATATATTTTTTATTTATATCTAACTCTTTATAATTATTATTATTACAGCATAATGCAATAGTGTATCTACTTGTATCACTTTGAATATTAATCTTATGTCCATAAACCAATGAATTTGTTAGTTTTTTTCTTGCATTTTTTAAAATCCTAGTAAATGTGGTTCTAGATACTTCCATTTTTGATGCAGCCTCTTCTTGATATAATTCTAAAACATCCATAAGGTATATCGCTTCAATCTCTTCATCAAGTATATTTGTAACTCCTGTAAAATCTTTCTTTGAAGGTATAAACTTAGTAAATATTGGTAAAAAATTAATCTTTCTTTTGTTTTTTTCTCGTGGCATATCTATCCTAGTATTTT
>JAYEPD010000033.1:0-3438 GCA_034723675.1 Campylobacterota bacterium | reverse complement strand
AAGCTGATACTGCAATCCATATTTTAAATAGTTTTTCATTTCAAGCAGAAGTTGTACTTGCTATGATTATACCTTTACTTATAATATTAAAAGATTTTGGTAAAAGCCCTGTATTATTTTTCTGGGCATCTTTAAGTGGTATGGTTGGTATTTTCTTTATGAGATATAATCTTGTACATGATACTCAATTAAAACCTCTAATGATGTTAAAGAAAACTGAATATCAACTAGCACCAACATGGATAGATTATTTTCCTTCTGCAACTGAGATGTTTATTTGTCTTGGGGGATTAGGTCTTTGTTTATTAATGTATTATGTTGGTACAAAAGCTTTTAATCTTGATGAGGAACATCATTAAGATTTTAAACTCAAACTAATTTGAAGTACCCTTGATAATTTATCAAGGGCACTTTTGGTATAATTTCAAAAAAGGTAATATTATGTTAAGTAAAAAAATAGTTTTATCATTATTATTTATCTATATGGTAACATTAAATTTAAGTGCTAGCGATAAATATACTATGGAGCAAATTTATAACAAGATGTGCATAGAGTGTCATAGTTCAAACGGCTCTGGCAATACAGATAAATTAACACCATCGATGATAGGACAAACTCAACAAGAGATTAAAATATCTTTAATAGATATTGAAAAGGATAATGGTCATATTATTATGGAACACAATAGAGGTAAAATATTGGAAATGGGTATGAAGTACTCAGCTAGTGATATGTCTAAGTATATGTATGAAAGATTTAATAAATGAAAAAAGAATTGATTATATTTGTAGGATTATTCCTATTTTTAGCTATTGGTATGCATTTTAAAGAGTGGATGAGCCATCCTGTAGAACATATCATGGCATTACCACATGCTTCATCATATGGTTTAGGTTGGGAACACCCTATAGTTTATACTCTATTATTATATATAATTGTTGGTATTCCTAGAGTTATAGCTAAACTATTTTCAAAAAAAAGTGAAAAGTTAGACTAATAGTTTTCTAACTCTTTCCACCTCATTTTGTAGATTTTTTAAATCTTTGGTGTTGTCAATTATAAATGTAGCTTTATTTTTTTTAAGTTCTATATCCATCTGATTGTTTATTCTTGATAATGCTTCATCTTTTGAAGAGTTATCCCTACTCATTAACCTCTGTAATTGTATATCTTTAGATGTATACACTACTAATGATTTTTCTATATTGTAATTGTTATTTTCAAAAAAAAGTGGTATATCTATCAAGTAAGGTTTTTCTTGCTCTTCAAATATCTTCGCGTCTTTTATAATTTGTTCTTTTATAAGAGGATGAATAAAATTTTCTAATCTTTTTTTTTGTGTTTTATTGTTAAAAATGAGGTTTCCTAACTCTTTTCTATTAACTTTACCATCTGTTACATATCTATTTCCAAACAAACTAGATATTTTATCACTATTAATATCGAGAATTGTGTGTGCAATTTTATCTGCATCAATTGTTAAAAAACCATGTAGCATAAACAAAGATGCAACAGTACTTTTTCCAGTTGCTATTCCACCTGTTAATGCTATCGCATTTTTAAAGTTATTGTTTATTAGCTTTTTATCGTTTTGCAATACCAGTTATCGCTTTTGTGATATATGTAGGGTGTACAAAAGATGAATTTTGTAATTCAGTATTATAATACTCACAACCTTCAAGTAAATCTGAAACTTGCAATACAATTTCTGCTTGTGGATGATATTTTTTAGAAGCAAATATAAGTGTATTGTGTCCGAAGCTATATGGCATACAAATCCAGAAATTTTTCCCTACTAATTCTAACTCTTTTTTAGATATCTCTACATCTTTGTGTATAAATGATGCTTTTGTTACAAATATACCCTTAGTTGGTTCTAAGCATCTCTCAACTGCTGCCATATCTAATTCATTTGGTGTCTCATTGTTATATAATATTATATCAAACTGCCCTTCCACATTTAATTCATTTGAGTATGTTATATCTTTACACTCATGTTTTGATAATTCATTTTTAAAATCTTCTGATACATCTCCTACAACTAAAACACTATTGATATACTTATGAGAACACATTGGAACATGTACCATCATCTCGTCATATGCAAAATTCTTATTTTCTTTATTTGCCATTTCATAAACCTTTTTAAATATTTTAGTTATAATAGCAAAAAAGTTTTAAACTCAAATAACTTAATAATATTAAAGGAAAAATATGAATTTTAATAAAATAAAATCATTTTGTAGAAAATTTAGAATAGCAATAGGACTAGTTCTTATATTTATAGGAATTATGCTTAGTAATCCATGGTTTTACTTAGGAGTGATCCCTCTGATAGCAGGTCTTATAAACTTCTGTCCACTTTGTATGATCACAAAAAAGTGTGATATAGAGCAAAATTAATGTCAAATATTTCATATAAAGATGCTGGTGTTGATATAGATGCTGGAAATAGTTTTGTTGAAAACATAAAACCTTATGTAAAATCAACTATGATACCAGGTGTATTAGGCGGTATTGGTTCTTTTGCTGGTGCTTTTGAACTTCCATCTGGATATAAAAAACCTGTAATATTAGCAGGTACTGATGGCGTTGGAACAAAATTAAAACTAGCAATTGATAGTGGTAAATTTGATACAGTTGGTATAGATTTAGTTGCTATGTGTTCAAATGATCTTATTTGTAACTTTGGTGAGCCTTTGTTTTTCTTAGATTATTATGCAACTGCAAAACTTGAAGTTGAAGAAGCAAGTGCTGTAGTAAAAGGTATAGCTGAAGGTTGTGTTAGATCACAATGTGCTTTAATCGGCGGTGAAACTGCTGAGATGCCTGGTATGTATAGCGATGGAGATTTTGATCTAGCTGGTTTTTGTGTAGGTATTGCAGAAAAAGATGAGATGGATAGAGTTTCAAGAGTTGAATCAGGTGATGTGTTAATTGCACTTCCTAGTTCTGGTATACATTCAAATGGTTTCAGTTTAGTACGAAAGTTACTATTAGAAAAATTAGATATGAAGTTTGAAGATGATTTTAATGGTAGAACTTTAATAGATACTCTACTTGAACCTACTAGAATTTATGTAAAAGAGTTCAAAGATTGCAAAGAAAATATCAATGCATTGGCACATATCACAGGTGGTGGTATAATTGAAAACTTACCTCGTGTTTTACCAGATAACTTAAAAGCAGTTGTACAAAAAGATAAAGTACAAGTTCTTCCAATATTTCAACTTATGGGGGAACATGTAGAAGAAACAGAGATGTATAGAGCATTTAATATGGGTGTAGGTATGATATTTGTTGCCAATCCATCACAAGTAGATACTATACTTGAAAAGACAGATGGATATGTTATAGGGCATATTGAAACTGGTACAAAAGGTTGTGACTTAGTATAAGTTGATATAAAAGCAACTAGTAAAAATATTAGTTCAATC
>JAYEPD010000032.1:0-16293 GCA_034723675.1 Campylobacterota bacterium | reverse complement strand
GTAAAACCAAAAGTTAAAGTCAAAAAGCTATTTACTACAAGCACTATGAGTATCGTAAAAATAATTATTATTAAGTTTGATATTTGAAAATCTTTTTGCTTTTGATTCATATACTTTTACCACTTTTATATCTTAAGTTGTGCAATATTATCACAAAAGTTGTAAGTAAAAGGTTAAGATTATATAAAGATGAATGAACCTAACTTTAAAAAACTCAAGTTACTTCACAAAATTTTAATCAACCAACATAACTTTTATAATATCTTTTACTGTTTGAATTTGTTTTGAGGAGAGTTTAGTATTTTGTATTTTTACAACTCTTTGCATTGAGATAGTTCTTATTTGATCTAAAACGATATAGCTATTTTCATTTAATTTTACTCTAGTAGGATAATCCTTATTTGTAGATGTCATAGGAGCTACAATTATATTCTTAAAGTTCATCTCATTTGGTGATATTATCAAACAAGGTCTTGTTTTATTTATCTCTGTACCTATTGTTGGATTTAAATTTACAAGAACAACATCATATTGATTATAATTCATCCCATTGCTCCAAATCCAATAAGTCATCTATATATAGTTCATCATTTGAATCATTAAATTTATTTTCCCAACCAGATCGAGGGTTTTGAACTATATCAAGTATTATTTGATTGTTTTGAACTTTCAAGTCAAATGATTTTGGTCTATTTAACTCTTTTAATATTGAAGATGGTATTCTTATACCTCTACTTGTACCTATGTCTATTAATGGAACTTTCATAATCTTTTCCTTTTATATAAGTATAATATAATTATGTTTTTATGTCAAATATAATATTAATTATCCAATTTAGTTAATAAATTATCATGGCATATTAAGATATAAATAGGTACAATAATTTTTATTCATAACAAAGGAAGTTATTATGTTATCTGTATTATTAGAATTTAGTATGTTCCCAACAGATGTTGGAGAGAGTAAAAGTGCTTATGTAAGTGAAGTTGTAAAATGTGTAAGAGATAGTGGCTATGACTATCAGCTAACTCCTATGGCAACTATAGTTGAGTGTCCTAGCATGAGTGAAGCTCTAAATTTGGTCAAAGAGTGTTATGAGATATTAGAACAAAAAGATTGCAACAGAATATACTCTGTCTTAAAATTTGACATAAGAAAAGATAAAGAGAATAGACTTGTATCAAAAATAAAATCGGTTGAAGAAAAAATAGGTACTGTTAAAAAATAGAGTACCTAATACTCAATCTTATAGCCAACACTTTTTATATTTATAATTTTAAAGTCATTTTCATCATCAAATAGTTTTTTAAGATGATTTATATATACTCTAATTGAGCCATCACTATAATCTTCACTTGTATTCCAGAGTCTGTTTATAATCATATCTTTTGATACAACGGCATTATTGTTTTGATAAAAAAGTTCAAAAAGTTCTAATGCTTTTAGCCCTATTTTTATACTATTTTTATCTTTTTTAACCTCTTTAGTTTCAAAGTTAAATTCAACTCCACCAATATTAACTATAGATTGTTTTTTAAATCTTCTCATTAAAGAGTTTATCCTTAAAATCAATTCATCCATATCAAAAGGTTTAGTCATAAAATCATCAGCACCACTTAAAAAACCATCTTCTAAAGTCTCTTTATCTTTATATGATGTTAAAAATATCACAGGTGTATCATCAGACCCTTCTCTTATCTCTTTTAGTAGTTCAAGACCACTTATATCTGGTAGATTTATATCAAGCAGATATATATCGTATCTATTCTCATATATTAAGTCCAAAAACTTTGAAGATGTGGAAACATGAGTTATATTATAAGAGGCAAACTCCTCAAGATAATCTATAAGAGATAAACTAAAAAGTTCATCATCTTCTAAAAGTAATACTTTAAGCATCTATATTTTTAAACTCATCTATATTTTGTCTTATTGCATCGTATATTACTACAGATACACTGTTTGCAATATTTAAACTTCTTGCATCATTTACCATAGGGATATTTATACATCTATTTTTATTATTTTCTAATAACTCTTCTGGAAGCCCTGCATCTTCTCTACCAAAGAAAAAGAAATCATTTTTTTTATAATCAAGATTAAAGTATGGTGTTGTTGTTTTTGTTGTCGCATAAAAACAATTTGCATCTTTATTTTTAGATATAAAATCTTCTATATTCTCATACTCTCTTACATCTAAAAATTCCCAATAATCAAGCCCTGCTCTTTTTACCTCTTTTTGTGTAATCTCTCCAAAACCATAAGGCTTAATAAGGTGTAAGATAGAGCTTGTTGCGAAAGCTAGTCTTCCAATTGTTCCAACATTTCCAGGCATTCTAGGTTCTAATAAAACTATATTAAACATATTTTAATCACTATAATATAACTGTTTTATTACCATATATAAATACTTTATCTTTTAAAACTAAATCTAAAGCATTTGATAATACAACTTTTTCTACATCTCTTCCAGCATCTCTCATATCTTCCCATGAGTAACTATGATCAACCCTTGTGATGTCTTGTGCTATTATTGGACCTTCATCTAAATCATCCGTAACCCAATGTGAAGTTGCACCGATAATCTTAACACCTCTTTTAAAAGCTTGTTTATATGGATTTGCACCGATAAAAGCTGGCAAAAAACTATGATGTATATTGATAATCTTACTTGGAAAAGTTGTTACAAATTTTGGTGTAAGTATTCTCATATATTTTGCTAAAACTATATATTCATAAGAGTATTTTTGTATAGTAGATATGATTTTATTTTCGTGATCTTCTCTTGTTATATCTTCATGTGAGATATACTCAAAAGGGATATTGAACTTTTCAACTAAACTTCTTAAACTATCATGATTTGAAACTACTGCTTTTATATTGGCTTCTAACTCCCCTGCTTCATACTTAATAAGCATATCTCCTAAACAATGCATCTCTTTTGTTGCAAGTATCACTATATCTTTTTTCTCTTTTTTTGATAATCTTATCTCTGCATCTTTAGGTAGTTCTATTTTTAAATCAGCAAGTAATTTTTCTGTTTTAAAATCCCCTTTTATAACTGTTCTCATAAAAAACTTATCTGTTTCATTGTCAACATATTCTGAGTTATTTTGTATATTTAGTTGATGTTCGAAAAGTACTTTTGATATTTTGTATACTAAACCTTTTGCATCACTTGATTCTATTAATAGTCTATATTCTTGCATATTCTCTCTTTGATTATTTTATTAGTTTAATTCTACAATAAGTTTTACTTAAGATTAACAAAGAAATTACGCGTGATTTGAAGATTAAGAGCCATATATTAATATATTATAATCTAAAAAATTTACAAAAACTACTTTGTAAGTAAAGCTATTTCCTTTAATCTTAAGTAAAACTTATTGTAGAATTAAACTTATATTGTTCTATCTTCATTTCATAATATCATATTTTTAGTTTATATATAATAAAATAATAGTATGAAAAAATTATTATTAACTTTATATATTGTTACATTTTCTTTTGCAAATGTTAAACATATTGAAACTTTACAACAGGAGTTTCAAAAAAATGTTATTGAACTAAATATATATCAAAAAAGATATGGTTCTTATATTAAAAATAACTGTGATATAGATATAACTTGCACAAAAGAAGTTATATCTTTACTAAAATCATGGGATACAGTTAAAAATGATAAATCATTAAAATTTCTATTAAATAGAAAAAAAGATAAAATAAAATATGATGAACAATATTGGTCAAAAATAAACTATAAACTAAAAGAGAAAAAAGTTACACCTGAAAAATCAGAATTTGTAAGTGTAGTTGACCTAGAAAAACAACTCTACATTGTAACTTTTTGGGACAATCAATCTAAAAAGTTTCATTTTATAGGTCAAGATTTTATATCAAGTGGCAACATTCAAAGAGAAGCTGAGATAGTATGGGGTGATGATCATTATTTAAAAACACCAAGTGGTATCTTTAAAAGTACAAAACAAGGGTGGCGTTCTGATGGAAAAGTTAGTGAAGATAATGTAACTTTAGGTTATGGAGAGAAAGATAGTTATGTTTTTTATTTTGGTAAGCAAGAAACAATAAGATACAACACTTTTGATAGAAATGGTACTAAAATATATGAAAAAGATAAATGGAAACTTATAACTGACAAACTTGATTTTGCTCTACATTCCCACAAATCATCAGCACCTATGGGGGAACCTAACTCTCATGGTTGCATAAGAATGACAGAAGAGTTAAATAAATTTGTTGATAATAATCTTATCTTGCATAAAAATTTGTTTGAAGATAAAAAGTGGTTACATAGATATTCAAAAGCTCCACGGCAACCTAAAAACTATAATTTTGCAGGTGAATACTTAATTGTATTTGATAAGATATAAAGAATAAGATATAATTAAGTATGGATGATTTAACACTAACTTCTGATGAACTAAAACTTTTATTTAAAAACAAAGAGATTATTGATACAAATGAAGGATGGTTTTATAAGGGTAAAGAGGTAGAGATATTTGCTTTACATGAGATAGAACCTAAATATATACAAGATATGGCAAGAGCACAAAGGTATAGAATAAAAGTAAAGCAAAGGTAACTTATGCAAGAAAACTTAAACCCTAAAATATTAAGAAGTAAAATTTTCAAATCTATTATTTACATATTGTTATCTCTTGTCTTAGTATCTTCATATATCATAAACTATTCTCAAGATATAAATATAAAGAAATATAACAGTGAATTTGATATTAAAATTCACAAAGCAATTGATCATACTATTAAACACAACGAGAAAAACTATCAGTATTCTCTGCAAAGATTAACTAAATCAATAGATATAAAACAATGATAGAGAGGGTTTATATAAAATATTAAAACCTCAATTTGATTCTCATCAAAAAGAGAATAAATATATAAAAGCTCTCCATGTTATAGATTCTGATGGAAAATCATTTCTAAGAGTACATCGTAAAGATAAATTTGGTGATAACCTAAAAGATGTAAGACCTATGATATAAGATATTGTAAAAAACAAAAAACTGATTTATGGATATGAATCTGGTAAATACTCAACTGTATTTAGGGTAATTGTACCTATATTTAAAGATAATCAATATTTAGGTTCAATTGGTATAGGTATAAATCCAAACTATTTTATAGAAAAAATATCAGAAATCATAAATGAAAAAGGTGCTTTATTTATACATAAAAAACAATTAGAAATGTTTTCTATAAAAAGTGATATGGATGCCATTGGCAACTATCTATTACAATCAAAACTATCCAAAGATGAGATAGATATACTAAATAAAATCCCAAAAGATTATGATTTTAAAGATGGTTTAACAATAGAAAAAAATAAAAACTATTATATGATTCATACAGTAAATATAAAAGATTTTAAAAATAATAATTATGCAAAATACCTGTTTATCCAAAATATGACATCAAATAAAGAGAATTCTTTTTATACAAAAGTAAAGCTAACTATTGGGATAATAATATTTACAATTTTTCTGTTTTTAATACTAAATAGATATTTTTTTAAATTTTCAAGAGAACTTGAAAAATTCTACAATAAAACTATAAAAAAGATAGAATTTGATAAAGAGTATATGAAAGCTGTTGAAGATAACTCGTCAAATATTATCATCACCTCATTAAATAAAAAACTTTATAGTGCAAATAAAAGTTTTTTTAACTTTTCTCAATACAACACCGTTGAAGAGTTTCAAAAAAAGCATGATTGTGTATGTGATCTATTTGTAAAAAGGGAAGGTTTTATCGGCAAATATATAAATGGTGTTTATTGGATAGAGTATATAGAGCAAAACAAACATCTTACACATAAAGCTATTATGATAAAAGATGATAAAGAGTTTATATTTAAGGTTACTGCATCATTTTTAAATTTTGACAAGTATTATAGATGTGTTTCAACATTTTCTGATATAACAGAACTAGAAGAGACTAAAAATAGGTATGATGCTGTACTAGAAGCTACACAAGATGGTATTTGGGACTGGAATTTAAAAGATAATACTATCTATTTTTCTCCACAGTTTAAAAAACAAGTTGGGTATGAAGATGATGAACTTAAAAATGAATTTAAAACATGGGAGGATTTAGTCCATCTTGATGATATAGATAATGCAACTATAGAGTTTAATAAAAATATAGCGGGGAAAACAAAACTATATGAAAATATACATAGACTAAAACATAAAGATGGTCATTGGGTATGGATACTAGATCGTGGTAAAACTATATTTGATAGTGATAATAATGCAACTAGAATGATAGGTTCACATACAGATATAACAGATATAAAAGAGCTTGAGGATGATTTAAAAGAGAAAGATGAGATGATGATAGCCCAATCAAGAAATGCAGTAATGGGTGAGATGATAAGTATGATAGCTCATCAATGGAGACAACCTTTATCTGTAATATCAATGGGAGCAAATAATATTTTAGCAGATATAGAGTTAGAGATTGTAGAGGAGAAGAGTCTAAAAGAGATTTCACAAGAGATAATAGAACAAACATTAGAGTTATCTAATACAATTGATGATTTTAAAGAATTTTTTAAACCAATAAGGGAAAAAGAGATAGTACTTATCAAAGATATTTTAGATAATACCTTTAATGTTATTGGCAAATCATTGGAAAATCACAATATTGATATATCCAAAAATATAAATAATATCATAAAAATAGAGACATATTCAAGAGAATTGATGCAAGTTTTCATCAATATAATAAATAATTCAAAAGAGGCATTACTTGAAAAAAAACCAAAAAATGCTTATATCAAAATAGATATAGAGGATAAAAAAGATATATTATATATAAAAATATCAGATAATGGTGGTGGGATAAAAGATGATATAATAGATAAAATATTTGAACCATACTTTAGTACAAAAAAAGAGAAAACAGGTACAGGGCTTGGTCTATATATGTCAAAAACTATAATAGAAAAACATTTAAAAGGTAAACTAATAGCTATAAATGAAGATGATGGTGTTTCGTTTATAATAGAATTGCCGTATGAATTGGAGTAGAGATGGAAGATATAAAAGAATTAAAAGATGTTATTAAAGATTATAAAGTTATGTTTGTTGATGATGAGGAAGAGATAAGAAAAGGAACAGGGATGTTTCTAAAAAAGTTCTTTGATGATGTAACTATATGCTCAAATGGACTTGAAGCATTAGAATATTTTAAAAAGAATAAAAATATACAAATAGTTATCACAGATATAAGGATGCCAAAAATGGATGGTATGACAATGATAAAAGAGATAAAAAAGATTAATCCTAATATATTTACAATATTTATAAGTGCAAATAGAGAAGCTAAATTTCAAGATCATCTAGGAGATATATACATAGACAAACCTCTATCATACAATGACATAGTTATGATTTTAAATAAAATAAAAGAGTTATAAAATGGTTGATTTGAAAAGTTTGAAAAACTTAACTCAGTATCTAACGATACTTTATGTAGAAGATAGTCAAATATTGTTAAAAAGAATGAATATATTTTTAGGAAATATATTTAAAGAGATTTATCTAGCATCTGATGGACAAGAGGGTTTATCTATGTACGATAAATACAAACCAGATATTGTAATGACAGATTTAACTATGCCAAATATGAATGGGCATGATATGATAGATGAACTAAAACTGATAAATCCAGATGTAAAAGTGATAATAATATCTGCACACTCAGATATAGATAACTTACTTAAATCTATGCATACAGGTGTTGTAGATTTTGTACCAAAACCAATGGATAATAAACTTCTTCAAAATACACTATATAGATTATCAGAAGAGATATTAACTCAAAAAGAGAAAGAGTTTCAGTATAATAAACCAAAAGAGATAGACTTTTCCAATATAGATGATATTGTAAAAAAACTAGAAATTTTAAAACAAAGCCATATCCAAGTTGAGTTTATAAACCACTACAAAGGTGTACCTATAATTGACAAAGGGAGTATTTTAAATATCGATTCTAATAGTATAACTGTACATGTTCCATTTTTACAAGCTATGGTAATAAAATATGAGAAAGAGACAGTTATAGATTCTGAACTATTTGATTTTGCAATTGAGTCTAAACTTGATAAAATAAACTCCGTTACTAACTCTTTAAAACTAACAGAATTACACAAAATAGAATCTACTTTTAAAAAAAGAAAACAGTTAGCAGTTGAACCCTGTGATAATTTTAAAGTAAATAGTAAAATAGATACTATCTCAAATGATTTTATATCTCTTATAATTGATACAGTTGATTTAAACTTTGAAGTTGGAGATATGTTAAATTTAGAATTATCATTTGATACAAAAGAACCTGATGAGTCTATAAAAGAGCACCATATACAAACATTTGCTGAAGTTTATAAAATAGAACAAAAAAGTGTAAAAGAGGTAAATATATTACTATTGTTTCATCTTAAAAGCCCAGAAGATAGTTATCTACAAAAGTATATCTCAGATAGAAGAGTTGATATAATTGTTGAGTTTAAGCATCTAAAAGTTTGATATATTATGGATAAAAATACTGTATCTTACAAATTAAAAAATATATCATCAGAATTTACTATTTTATATGTTGAAGATGAGATAGAGCTTCAACATTATGTATCTAGGTATCTTAATAATTTTTTTAAAAAAGTAGATATTGCTGTTGATGGGGAAGATGGTCTTAATCTATACAAAAAAAATAGATATGACATCGTTATAACTGATATAAATATGCCTGTTATGAGTGGACTTGAGATGCTAAAAGAGATAAAATCAATAAATGAGGAACAAAATACTTTAGTTATATCTGCTTATTCAGATACTAAAAATTTCATAGATTCTATAAAGTTAGGGGTTGATGGTTATATATTAAAGCCAATAACATTTGAACAACTAAATAGTGAACTTTTTAAAATAGTATCTAAAATAAAAAATTTAAATGAAAATATAGAATATAAAAAAAATCTAGAAAAAATGGTACTTGAAAAAACTAACTCTGTAAAAAAACTAGAATATGAAAAAGTAGATAACTATAAAAAAATACTTTATGCTTTAGTAAAAATGATAGAGGATAGAGATACTTATACGGGTGGACACTCTATGAGAGTTGCTAGATATTCTAAACTTGTAGCAGAAAGGTTAGAACTTAGTGAGGAGATAGTTGATTCAATATATCAAGCTGGTATATTACATGATATTGGTAAAATTGCAATACCTGATAATATTTTACTAAAACCAGGAGGTTTAAATAACCTAGAGTATACTCTAATAAAAGAGCATGTTTCTATTGGTGTAAGTATGATAAGTGAAGTGCCTATGCTTGTTGGACTTTCTAAGATTATTGAAGGTCATCATGAAAGACTTGATGGTAGTGGATACCCTAAAAGACTTAAGGGTGATGAGATACTTTTAGAATCTCAGATTATGGCTGTTGCTGATGTATTTGATGCAATGACAACAAGTAGAGT
This sequence comes from Campylobacterota bacterium, assembly GCA_034723675.1. GTDB lineage: Bacteria > Campylobacterota > Campylobacteria > Campylobacterales > Arcobacteraceae > JAIOSF01. The sequence goes on along the minus strand of JAYEPD010000032.1, from coordinate 6,772 downwards.
ATATAATGATAGAAAAAGTGTAGATGAAGCATTGAGTGAGATAAAAAGTCTAGAGGATATACATTTTAGATCAGATGTGGTAAAATCAGCTGTTGATTCTTTAAAAGATATATTTATAGATGATAATATAACACAAGCTCCTACTACTGCTTTAGAGAAAGAGAGATTTTCATATTTTTATAAAGATCAAATAATACAATGCTATAATAGTGACTATCTTGAATTTATACTTATTCAAAATAAACATAAACTAAAATATAAATACCTTTATTTAATATCTTTAAAAAATCTTGAGCTTATAAATACAAAATATGATTGGGAAAGAGGTGATAAATATTTAATAGATGTATATAAAAATTTAGACAATCTATATCCATATCCATCATATGAAATATTTAAAGTTTTTAGTTATGACTTTGCAATTTTAGCAAAAGAGGAACTCTCAATAAACACTACAATACTTCATTCATTTATCTCAATTGATGGAATTACATTTACAGTACATACCTTTGATATGGAAAAAGAAAAAATAGAGGACTTAAATGATTTATCTTCTTACAGATAGTATATAAGGCACTTCTAAAAAAAAACTTTAAATCAAATTATCTAAGACAATATGTGATATAATCGCATTTATAATTGAATTAGGAAATTAAATATGAGCAACAAATACAATCCAAAAGAAGTAGAAGATAAATACTATAAAATATGTGAAGATAGAGGATATTTTGAGATAGATGGAAACAAATCTATTCAAGAACTCGATGCTAATGGAAAACAAAAAACTTTTTCAATAATGATGCCACCACCAAATGTAACAGGGTCATTACATATAGGTCACGCACTTACTTTTACTTTACAAGATATTATCACTAGATTTAAAAGAATGGATGGGTATAAAACTCTATGGCAACCAGGAACTGACCATGCAGGGATAGCAACTCAAAATGTAGTTGAAAAACAACTTCTAGCAGAAGGTACAACAAAAGAGGAAATTGGTCGTGAGAAATTTCTTGAAAGAGCTTGGTTACAAAAAGAGACAAGTGGTGGAAATATAGTTCATCAAATGAGAAAGCTAGGAGTTACTCCAGCTTGGAAAAGGGAAAGATTTACACTTGATAGTGGACTTCATGAGGCTGTAAAAGAAGCATTTGTAAAACTATATGATGAGGGGCAAATATCTCAAAATAACTATATGGTAAACTGGTGTACTCATGATGGTGCATTATCAGATATAGAGGTTGAACATGAAGAGGTAAATGGTAAATTTTATACTATGATTTATAAGTTTGCAGATGCCAAAGAAGATGAAGTGGGACAATTAGAAGTTGCAACAACTCGACCTGAAACATACTTTGGGGATACTGCTATCATGGTACACCCTGATGATACAAGATATTCTTCAATAGTAGGTCGTGAAGTATTGCTTCCACTTACAAATAGAAAAATTAAAGTTATTACAGATACTCATGTTGATATGGAGTTTGGAACAGGTGTTGTTAAAGTAACACCAGCCCATGACCAAAATGACTACGAAGTTGGGAAAAGACATAACTTAGAGTTCATAAAAGTATTTGATGAAAAAGGTATTTTAAATGATTATTGTGGAGAGTTTGCAGGACTTGAAAGACTAGAAGCTAGACCTATTATAGTAAAAGCACTTGAAGATGCTGGATATATCATCAAAATCGAAGAACATATTCATCAAGTTGGGCATTGTTATAGATGTAAAAATATAGTTGAGCCTTTTATCTCTCAACAATGGTTCTTAAGTAATGAGATGGCTCAAAACTCTATTGACAAAACAAAAGCACACAATAACTTTCATCCAAAACACTGGATAAACTCATACACAGCTTGGATGGATGAGCTTAGACCTTGGTGTATCTCTAGACAACTTTGGTGGGGTCATAGAATACCTGTATTTACTTGTGATGATGCTAGTTGTAATCATCAATGGGCAGATAAAAATGACAATCCAGAATCTTGTCCAAAATGTGGTGGTAAAAGTATCACTCAAGACCCAGATGTTTTAGATACTTGGTTTAGTAGTGCTTTGTGGGCTATGAGTCCACTTGGTTGGGGAAATAATGGTGAGTTAAAAGAACTTTATACTGATACTGATATGGCTGATTTTTATCCAAATAGTTTACTAATTACTGGTTTTGATATTATGTTTTTCTGGGTAGCTAGAATGATGATGATGGGTGAGCATTTTACAAAAGAGTTGCCATTTAAAGATATATATATGCACGCACTTGTAAGAGATGAGTTTGGTGCAAAGATGTCAAAATCAAAAGGAAATGTGATAGACCCACTTGATATGGTTGAGGAGCATAGTGCTGATATTATTCGGTTTACTTTAGCGTATTTAGCAGTTCAAGGAAGAGATATAAAACTTGGCGCTAAAAATCTAGAACAATTTAGAAACTTTACAAATAAACTATATAATGCAACTAACTTTTTACAATTAAATGTTGATAGATTTAAAGATTTAAATCAAATAGAGGTAGTTACACCTCTAGGACTTTATATGCAAAGTAGACTTAGTGTTGCAGTTGATAAAATGAGAGTAGAACTAGATAGTTTTAACTTTAGTGATGCTGCAAAAACTTTATACAACTTTGTATGGAATGAATTTTGTGATTGGGGTATTGAGTACTCTAAGGCTTCAAAGGATAGTATAGTAGAACTTGGTGCTATCTTTAAAGAGACACTTAAGATGATAAGTCCTATTATGCCATTTATTGCTGATCACTTGTACCATAAGTTAAGTGGAACTACTCTTGAAGATGGTGACTCTTTAATGATTAAAAACTTTCCAAAAGATATAAAAAAAGATACTGAAGCAGAAAGTACATTTACTATCATTGAAGAGGCTATTACAGCCTTAAGAAGAGCAAAAGTAGTAATCGATATGGGAAATAGTAAAATTGCAAAAGCATATATCAAACTAGATAAATCAATAGATACAGCAGTTGCTAAACCATTTATAGAAAAGTTAGCAAAAGTTGAATCTATAGAGTTTGTAGAATCAAAAGTAGAAAATAGTATCACAGATGTATCTGATAACTTAGAAGTATATCTACCTACAGGTGAAATTGATATGACACCAATTATCTCTAAACTTACAAAACAAAAAGAGAAATTAGAAAAAGAGATACAAAAATTAAATGGAATGTTATCAAATGAAAAATTTGTAGCAAATGCCCCAGCAAATGTAATAGAAGAAAATAAAATTGGCTTAGAAGATGCTAAAAATAAACTTACTAAAGTTCAAAATGAATTAACTTATTTAGAATAAAATATGAAAAAACTTACCGCAATGGATCTAATATATAATAATAAAGAAGATATCATAAAAGAGTTTTCTGATAAATATCTATTAAGTAAATATGCAGATACCCAAAATATAGAGCTATTAAATAGATGTTTTTCAAAGTCAATAAAATATTTATCTACAAATAATATAATTAAATTAAAAAAAATTCATAATAAACTTATAAAATTGCATTTAAAGATAAATACTCCATATGTTGTTTTTATAAATGAACTTGATAATTTAAGAAATATAATTATAAATTTACTTCTTAGAAACAACTACAACATAGAGATATCTGATATATATAAAATTTATGATGAAATTGAAAATAATGTAGCAAAAAAGTATCTTGAACTATATATCAATCAACTAATAGAAACATGTAATGTAAGACTAGCAAACTTAAATGATATGGTTGAACAAAATGTTATTGATTATTATGCATATCATTTAAAATGGCTTATATCAGTTGCAAAAGCAATTAAAAATGATAAAACAATTAACTATCCACAAGTAAATCCTAGTATATGTTTATTTGGTAAATGGTTAAAAGATGATGCAAAAACAATAATTAAAAACAATTCTAAATTAAAAAATTTGGTTATGATACATAACCAACTTCACTTAATATCAGAAAAAATAAAGCAAATTATAATATCCAAAGAAAAAGATTTCAATGTTTTACTTACATATCTTGAAAGATGTGAGTTTATATCTTTGTCTATTGGAACAGAACTTGCTCTAATAGATAATACTATAGTAAATCAAAAAGCAGTAAAAGATACACTAACAGGTGCTTTAAGTAGACAAGTACTTGAACAAATATTTCAAAATCAATATGATATATCTTTGGCAACTAATTCAAACTTTATCATCGCTATGTGTGATTTGGATTTTTTTAAAAAAGTAAATGATACTTATGGTCATATTGCAGGAGATAAGATGTTACAAAATTTTGTTAAAATCACAAAAAATAACTTAAGGTCTTCTGATATAATTATAAGATATGGTGGTGAAGAGTTTATTATTATATTAACTTCTATAGATTATAAAAAGGGTAATAAAGTTTTAGATAATATTCGTAATAAATTTGAGCAGTTTAAATTAGATTTTGAAAACAACACCATACAAACAACTGTTAGTATGGGGATGGTTGAAGTAGAAGCTAAACAAAAATATAAACAACAATTTATAGAAGAGTATATACTAATTGCAGATAAAAGACTTTATCAAGCTAAAGAGAATGGTAGAAATCAAGTAATTTAATATGCAAAAACTTATAGGTCAAATATCTAAGGTATGGATTATTATATTTTTTATTTTATCTATTGTTGTATTTATAGTTATTCAATTAACCTCCCCTATTTCTGAAAAAAAATTAACTATTGCCACAGGTGCAATAGGAAGTGATAGTTATGCTTATGCTATGTCGTATAAAGCACTTTTGGAGCAAGAGGGTGTAGATTTAGATATTGTACCAACTCAAGGTTCACTAGATACTGTTGGATATCTTCATTCTAAAAAAGTTGATATAGGTTTTGTTCATAGTGGAGTATTACTAAATAAAAGAGAATATGACTTTGAGTCTTTAGCAAGTATTTACCATGAACCATTGTGGATTTTTTATAGAAATGACGGTTATGAGATGAACTATATTATAGAAGCTACAGGGAAAAAAGTTGGTATTAGTCTTACTAATGATGGGACATATGACCTTGCAGAAAAACTATCTAAAGTAAATGGCTTAACACAAAATAAATATACCTCTTATATAGATGATAGTAATGCTTTAGGACAATTAAAAGGTAAATCAATAGATATTTTTATAACTCTTGCGACAAAAGATAACCAATATATACAAAAACTTTTATCAGACCCATCGATTGAAGTTATGAATGTAAAAAGATTAAATGCTTATTTACAAAAATTTGAGTATCTTACATATCTTAATCTTTACGAAGGAAGTATTGATTTATATAAAAATCTACCATCAAAAGATATAAAGATACTAAGTACAACTCAAAATCTTATCTCTAATAAAAATGTACCAGATGAATTAATAAGAATACTACTTAAAAAAGCAAAACAAATACATGGTCAACTATCTCTTGAGCATCTTGATACTCAAGTCAATATTGAAGCAAAATTATATGTAATAAATGGTGAAACATGGCTTGAAACTATTTTTCCATATTGGATTGCATCAAATATTGACAGATTAAAACTTTTACTTATACCACTTATTTGGTTAATAATACCATTGCTTAAAAGTATAATTCCCCTTTACTCATTTACTAATAGAGCAAAAATATTTAAGTGGTATAATAAGCTAGATGAGATAAATAAAAATATAGATAAAAAGATTATTATTCAAGATATAAAAGATATAAAAAATGAAGTAGAATCAAAAATAAAAGTTCCACTTTCCTATAAGGGGGAGTATTATAACCTTATAGTACATTTAGAACTTTTAGAAAAAAAAGTGATTAAGCGTGATACTCCTCTTTAAACTTAACATATCTAGCAGCATGTTCTATTAAATTAGCAGACTCCTCTTTAGTTAAAGTTTTAACTACTTTAGCAGGACTCCCCATAATCAAACTATTTGGTGGAAAAACTTTATTTGAAGTTACTAAAGAATGTGCACCAACTATACTACCCTCACCTATTACAACACCATCTAAAATTGTTGCATTCATACCTATTAAACAACCATTTTCTATAATACAACCATGAAGCATAACTTTATGTCCTATTGTTACATCATCACCTATAATTATAGGGTTTCCATCAGACATATCATCTTTTTTATAATGTGTAACATGTATCATAGATAGATCTTGAACTGAAGTTCTTTTTCCTATTCTAATCTTATGCACATCACCTCTTATAACCGTTCCAAACCATATAGAGCTATCTTTTCCTATTTTGACATTTCCTATCACATCAGCACTAGGAGCTACCCACGCTTTTTTGGATATTTTAGGGTACCATTTTTTAAATTTCATTATCATATTTATTCTCCTAAACTGTAAATTTTATTCTAACATTTATACTATTCAATTAACTTTATAGGTGCCAGCAGGATGAAGCTTTTACAAGAAAGGGTTCTAATATTTAAAAATCTAAAGGACTTTTTTATCACTTTTCTTATTTATAATTTCAGTGTTATTTTTGTGTCTATAATGTGACTAATTAAAACTAAAAAAGTTAAATTATAAGATTGATTAGAGTTGCTAAAGACGATAGATTAGGTATTTTTAGTTATTCTTTACATAGCAAGTCTAATGATTTGTTATAATGATGTCACCCGAGGAGCAACCATACCTTCTAGTCTTTCTGCTAACCACATTTTGATTACTGCTTGTCTGCTTACTCCAACATGCTTTGCTTCTTTATCCAATGACTTTACCATCCAAGCTGGAAAATCAATATTTACTCTTTTTGGTT
>JAYEPD010000031.1:0-3482 GCA_034723675.1 Campylobacterota bacterium | reverse complement strand
CTATAGCAATTGCTACAAATACAATAGAGGCTATATCTATACAAGGAGATAGTCCCATATAACTTAGTTTTAAATTTAAAAGTATTATTAGTATAGCTGATATGCTTATGGCGTAGTATCTTGTAGTGTATCTCATATTTTAGTTTCCATTCTTATTTTTAATTTATATAGTACAGAAGCTAATTATTTATAGCTCTACATAATTCCCTGTAATTTGAATCTTTAATATAATAGCAGTCTTTTTTACACATATATCTCATATCATCTATCTCTTTACTTTGTGAAGCAAATAATGCCAATCTACTACAATTATTTTTACATAATTCTCTTTTAAATTCATCTTTCATAAATGAGCATCCTGAATTGCTAACTTTATTTCTACATGCTATTCTCATATCATTGTCATATATATCACTACAAAGATCAGCATCATGTTTAGTTACTGCTCTACAGTATTTTCTCATATTAGAATTTGTAATATTTTTACATCGCCAACTTTCTTGATAACCTGACTTTGATGATTTATTACTACTTGAAGATGATGAACTACTTGAGCTAGAAGATGAATTAGAGTAACTACTGTTACTTTTATAGGTATTATCTCTTGCTCCAATTGGTTTTGCACTATATGAAGATAATCCAGAAATATTATTTATTTTATTTTTAAAGTTTGCTGTCCAACCACTCCATCCTTTAAAATTATTAGCATACCAACGACCTATTACTACACCTTTTGTACCTTTTGCCCCATAACCAACAAATGATGTTACCCAATATGGATAAAAAAATCCCATAGGATCTCTTACATGCATAGCATCTTTAACTTGTTCTATTATATCCATAGCATCAGTCCCACTAAATGTAGTAAAAGTTAATTTTACTCTTTGATCTGGAGACTGGTTGATATACCTATCATACATATTTGCTAGTTCTTTTTTTCTTATTTCTCTATATTTTTGAAATAGTTTTTTTGCCTCATCTAAATGTACTGAATCAGAATACTTAGCCATAAAACTTTTTGCAGATTTCATACTATTTATATTTTTTATAGCATTTTTCATCTCTTGTTTCAAATTTGGTACTCTTGTTTTTGCTTTTTTTGCATATATTGAATTTGGATATTTTTTTATAAAGCTATTTAATTTGATAACAGAATCATAAACTTCTTTATAAGTCATCTCTTCTATTCTTGTTTGTGCTTTTGGTGCAAATTTTGATTTAGGGTATATTTTTATAAATTTTTCTAAACTATTAGTTGAGTCATAAGCTTTTTTGTACTCTATCTCTTCAATTCTAGTTTTTACTATTTTTATTATTTTTGAATTTGGATATTTTTTTATAAAGTTATTTAATTCATCAATACTTTTATAAGCTTTTTTATACTCATTTTCTTGTACTAGGAGCTCTGGGTCTTTAATCTCTTGTATAGCACTAAATACTAACTTACTATTAATTACTTTAAATTCAACAGTTGGTTTAAAATTTGGGTTTATTAAAAGCTTTTTAAATTTTTTAGCATACTTAAGTTTTACAGGTACTTTTACATTTTGTTCATAATTATCTTGTGTTGAATAAAGAGTAAGAGTAAATTGTTCTTTATCTGCATCATATTTCACATTTTTAACTTTTGGAGCACCAAAGGCCATTGTAATAGCACTGTTAACAACATCATTAGCTATTTCTTTAAAAGTTGATTCTTTTTTATTAAATGCTATCTGTTGTTTATATTTTTCATCTGCTTTTTTAAGTGCTACTTTGTAGTCACTCATTTGTTTATTGTATTTAATATTATTATTTTTATTTAAATTATCAACACGGTTTTGTTCTTTTTCTACTCTTACATTATATACAGATGTTTTTTCAAATTCATCTTTTTTGAGTTTTTTAGGCTTTATTTTTTTATATTTCTTTGGTTTATTAACTTGTTGTTTAAATACCTTTAATTCTTCTTGTGTTAGTAATGTTGTTAATTGAGATAGTTTTTTTGCAGAGTTTAAATTAGAAGAAATTGTATTATTGTATTTCTTATCATAATCAGAATTCCATTTTATATTTTTAACATATTGAAAATAATCTTTTTTAGATGGTAAATAAATCCCATCTTTTTGCTTTAATTCAATAGTTAATTCTGTATCATTATTTATGGTCACCCAATTCTTATAAGAATTATAGTGTTTCTTAGTTACTTTTATATGATATTTTCCCTCTTCAATTTTCATATTGTCTTTATATTTAGGCTTAATATTAAGAATACTAATTGATGCATCTTTAGGTTTAATATTGATTTTTAAAGTATATATCTCAGGAATAAATAAATGAACCAAATCTATTGCACCTATTTTATTAGTTATTGCATCTTTATCATGTATACGATTTATTACTACTTTTGTTCCTTTTTTATATTTTTTATTTGTATAGTAACTATAATGGTTGACTTTTAAATAAGCTACAATATTTTTTTTATCTTTATACTTCTTATAAGGTAGATACCGATTTTCTTTTTTCGTATTTTGTTTTTTATTAATTTTATCTGTTATTCTAGGATTAGACAAAGTAGTTTTGGATAAATATCTAATATTAATTTCACCTAAATCTGTAAAAGCTATATTATTTTTTACTTTTTTAACTGTAACTATGGTACCTTTAGTGTGTGTTTTATTTTGATAGTAGTGTGGAGTATTTAGGGACATATTTATAGGAAAAGACTTTCCAAGTAGTTCATTTGTGTAACCAAATAAAATTGTTGGTATTAACAATACAAATACCATATTTCTCAAAACTTTCTTCATTATTTATTCCTCGTATGCATTTATTTCAGCCAAGAATACCTAAAACTATATTCAATGCAGCATAAATAAACTGCAATCTATTTTAAAACAAAATTTTTCATCTATATATTTTCAACTCTTTTGACTCATCATCTACAGTAAAACCCTCTTGAAACTTCAGTATCACATCATTACCTTTGTTTAAAGATATAACTCTTTGGATAGAGTTGTCTATCTTACTGTATTCACCTTTTACATCAGCTCTTTTTTGTTTAGAAAGTATAGAAGCTATATACATAGCACCTCTTGCAGTTTTTTTATCTATAAGTATCTCTAGTGGTGTTGTAGTATCTAAGGTTTTACCTCTATGTGTTGCATACATAGTAGTACGATTGCCTTTTTCTTTTATATTAAATATATATCTGTATTTATCTGGTAAAAATGCACTTATCATATCTATAACTGTATTTAATGAACCACCTTCATTGCCTTGTAAATCTAAAACTATTTTTTTGTATTTTGTATCTTTTTTAAATAGCTTTTTCAATTCGTCATAAATTGTAGATGATAGTAAGTTTGGTGCTAGATATAGTATCTCATCTTTTATATTAATTTTGAGTGATTTAACTTTGTCTTGTTTTTGTTTGGTTGATTTAGAGTTGTTTTGTAGTAGAACTATCACTTCATCATTTAGATATTTTTTTAGGATTTTAT
>JAYEPD010000030.1:0-3484 GCA_034723675.1 Campylobacterota bacterium | reverse complement strand
GATATAAACTATATCTTGTTATTTAATGCTCCTCAACAAATTGAGAAAACGCTTCTTGTTTTGCATAAGTCATAGATATCTCTCTTATTCTTGCAACTGCTATTTTTACTTTCTCTATAACATAGTCTATCTCAGCTTGGGTTGTAAACTTACTAAGTGCAAACATAACTGTTGCATTTGCTATCTCTGTTTTCTCACCTAAGGCTTCAACAACTGCTGAAGACTCTAAATCTTCACTAGAACAACTAGAACCTGTAGAGATATAGATACCTTGTTCATTCATATCCCAAAGCATAGATTCACCCTCAACACCTCTAAAAGATATAGCTACAAGGTTTTTAAGTCTTTTTACTCTTGGTACATAAGATTTTGTATCTTTTATCTTAAGAAGTTCATCTTCTAGTTTATCTCTTAATTTTTGAGTTGTATGATCTAAAAAAGATAAGTTTATATTAGATAACTCTAAAGCTGTTGCCATGGCTGCAACTCCATTGTTATATAAACTACCAGCTCTTTTACCACCCATAACATTTTTAGCACCATGGATTAAAGTAGTATATGGAGCACCACCTTTTATAAATACAAGTCCTACACCTTTTGGTCCATGAAACTTATGAGCTGAACATGTAAAGTAATCTACACCTAAATCTTGAAGGTCAACTTTCATCTTACCTATTGCTTGGGCACCATCTGTATGAAATCTTACATCATGTTTTTGAGCTATTTGTGATATAGCTTTTATATCTTGAACTGCACCTGTTTCATTTGAAGCCATAAGAACAGATATTAAACAGGTCTTATCTGTGATAGCTGCTTCTATATCACTTACTTTTACAAGTCCATTACTATCTGTACCTACATAAGTAACATCCATCCCCATCTCTTTACAATATTTCAAAGGTGATTTTATACTTGAGTGTTCTGCTACAGTTGATATAATATGATTTTTAGGACTCCCTTTTAAAAATGCATCTAAAAATGTTTTTATAACTGTATTATTACCTTCTGTTGTTGAAGATGTTATAATTATATCATCAGCATTAGCTGCATTTAATCCATCATATAATTTATCATATGATTCATTTAGCAATGCTCTTACTTCTATACCTTTATTGTATATTACATTTACATTCCCAAACTTCTTTATATTCTCTACATACACCTCTTGAACTTTTGGATCCATCTGCGTTGTTGAGTTATTGTCTAAATATACTTCCATTACAATCCTTTTTATATTTTTTAATTCTTTATTATGAATAATAACTTAAATAAGATAAAAATTGTCTTATTTAAATAATTTAGTCTATATAATGGCAATACTTCTCTATATGACATCTTTAAAACTATTGTATTTTTCTTCTATCTACACCTTTAAAATTAGGATCTACTATTTTTTTTCTTATTTTTATATTATCTTTCCCATCAAACTTTTTTTCTCCTGCATCTTCAACTATTTTTAAAGCAATAGCACTCGCTTGTTTAGCCACTATATTAGTTTCTTGTGCTATTTTTGCATTTTCATGAGTTGTTTTATTTATCTCTAAAATTTCATTATTTATGTTAGAAATTCTTTGTTTTTGATTATTTGTATCACTTGATACTATCTCTATTAAAGATGTAGTCTTATCTATATTTTCATTGAGTTTTTCATATCCATCTATCATCTCTTTTGTGATGTCACTACTAATCGATGCTTGAGATATTGCATTTTCTACTAATAGTTTTATCTCATTTGCAGCTTCTGCACTTCTACTTGCTAGGTTTCTAACTTCTTGGGCTACAACTGCAAAACCTTTTCCAGCTTCACCTGCTGTTGCTGCTTCTACTGCAGCGTTGAGACTTAAAATATTTGTTTGGAATGATATTTGTTCTATAATAGAAATAGCATCATTGATAGAGTTTACTTTTGTATTTATGTCATTCATAGAATCTGATGTATTAATAGCCAATTGATGACCTTTTTGAGATGAAGATATTAGTGTATTAGCAAGAGTTGACATCTGTTTACTATTAGTTACTGTTTCTTCTAAATTTTCATTTATATTATTTAGTTCTTCTGAAGTACTACTAAGTTTTATTGCTTGCTCATTTGAAGTATCTGTTAAAATTGATATATTTTTAGAAAATATTTTTGAAGTTTGTTGAAGTGCTTTTCCATTTTTGAGATTTTGACTACTTAATTTTGTCAATGTCTCTCCTAGAAAATCAACTTTATCAAAAAGTATTTTAATCTCTCCAGTAGTTTTTCCACTTGAGTTTATCTTTATTGAATATTCATCTTTTGAGTAGTCATTTAAAGATTTTAAAACTCTATTGATATTATAATTTAGTGAATTGATAAGATTGTTTACTATTGAAATCAGGTTATTGATCTCTGGATTATTTGCTTTTGAATTAATTTGAACTTTTAGGTTTCCAAGAGAAGCATTAAGAGATACTGCACTTACATCTTTTATAGCATCAGCATCTTTTTTAAGACCTATTATAGTTTTTGTAATATTTTCATTTAATGAGATAACCATTTCACCAATTTCATCATGGCTATGTACTTTAAATGGCTCTATAGTATCCCTTTCATTTGCTAAAAATGAGAAAAATAGGTCTAACTCTTTTTGTAATTCATGCAGAGGATTTGTTGCCTTTTTTGATACAAACCAAACTGTAAAAATTGTAATTACAATAAAAATAACAGAAATTGATAAGATAAAATATAAAGTTTTTGAAATTATAGTGTCTGAAGTGTCTAAAGAAAATGTCAAATCAATAACACCTATAACATCACCATCTTTTTGATTGGCATGACACATTAAACATTCAGGGGTAGCAACCATCGGACGGATAACTCTTAAAAAATGGGAGTCATTTTTATAGATCTCTAAGACTTGTTCCTCTTTTGTTTCAAATGTATGTAGTATATCAGAATCTTTTGTAAAAGTGGTACTTGGTGAATACATCTCTATAGTTTCTTTACTTTTTGCAACATTAAGGCTTGTCAACCCTTTAATGTTATCTCTACTTTCATCTTCTGCTTTTTTAATAGTAACAGGATCTCCTGTATTCATAGCATTTCTTAATGTTAAAAAAATTGAATCTGTTAACATATTTAAAGAATCTTTTGCATTGTTTTTGGAGAGTGAACTCATCTGATTGACTGTGATATAATTTGTTATTATGTTTCCAATCGTAAGTATAAAAATTATTGGAATTATTATCTTTGTTGATACTCTAAACTTATTTTGCATTAACAACCTTTATTCTTGAGTTTGATTTTGTTTAACATTATTATATTACAATGTTACTTTTATTAACAAAAAGTTTGCTACAATTATGTATAAAATAATATAAGGGAACCTCTAAAAATTAATATATTCATAGCTTTAGTATACTTTTTGATATATAAGGCTATGAGTTGAAGTCCTACCCGTAGGTAATACGAAACGATATAACGCAATATATCTAAAAGTATACAAAGCCCAACGGGAAG
>JAYEPD010000029.1:6268-16454 GCA_034723675.1 Campylobacterota bacterium | reverse complement strand
GGTTATGAAAAAGATAGTCAAAGAACAATGGCTGTTCCTATTTATATGAGTACTGCTTATGAATTTAAAAATAGTGAACATGCAGCAAATTTATTTTCATTAAAAGAGCTTGGAAATATTTATACAAGGCTTATGAATCCAACAAGTGCGGTTTTTGAAAAAAGATTTGCCCAACTTGAGGGAGGAGTTGCAGCAATAGCAACAGCAAGTGGAATGAGTGCGATTTTTTCTTGTATAGTTAACTTATGTGAAGTTGGGGATAATATTATTGTGGCTAATGCAGTCTATGGTGGGACATCAACTTTAACTGATCATACTGTTAAGAGGTTTGGAATTGAAACAAGAAAGTTTGATGTATCAAATCCATCTAAATTGGAAGAATTAATTGATGAAAAAACAAAATTAATATTATTTGAATCATTATCAAATCCAAATTTACAAGTTGCTGATTTTGAATCTATTGTATATATTTCTAATAAATATAATATTATAACAGTTGTAGATAATACAGTTGCAACACCAATGTTATGTAACCCAATAAAATTGGGTTGTGATATAGTAGTTCATAGTACAAGTAAATATACTACAGGACAAGGTTTAGCACTTGGTGGTATTATAGTTGATAGTGAACAAAGTGTTGATAAAATAAAAGGAAATGATAGATATAAACATTTTAATGAACCTGATGATTCGTATCATGGTTTAGTATATAGTGAATTACCATTTCCACCTTTTATTATGAGAATATTACTTAGTGTATTAAGAGATTTAGGTGCTACACCATCTCCATTTAACTCTTGGCTTATGATACAAGGACTTGAAACATTAAGTTTAAGAATGAAACAACATAGTTCAAGTGCTTTAAAAATAGCACGGTTCTTAGAAAATCATTCTAAGGTTATTAAAGTTAATTACTCAGGATTGGAATCTGATATTAATCATTTAAGAGCTAAAAGGTATCTAAAAGATGGTTTTAGTGGATTACTTAGCTTTGAAGTTGAAGATTTAGAAACAGCTAAAAATATTGTAGATAATGTAGAGATATTTAGTGTTGTTGTTAACATTGGTGATAGCAAATCAATTATAACTCATCCTGCTTCTACTACACATCAACAATTAAGTGTTAAAGAATTAAAAGAATCGAATATTGGTGAAGGTTTAATTAGATTAAGTATTGGTCTTGAAAATAGTGATGATTTGATTGATGCTTTAGGTAAAGTATTGGGTTAATATTTGAAGATAGAAACAAAAATAGCTAAGTTTAAAGCACCTTTATATCTTGAGAGTGGAAGATTACTAGAGTCATATGAAATAGCATATGAAACATATGGAACATTAAATGATGATAAATCAAATGTTATTATAATAACACATGCTCTAAGTGGATCTTCTCATGCTGCAGGACTTTATGAGGGGGAAAGAAAACCAGGATATTGGGATGATTTGATTGGCGATGGTAAAGCAGTTGATACTCTTAAATATTTTGTAATAGCTACTAATAATATAGGTTCATGTTTTGGTTCTACAGGACCTATGAGTAAGATGTCAAATGGAGAACCATATAGATTTAAATTTCCTGTATTAACTATTAGCGATATTGTGAAAGCTCAAAAAAATTTATTTAATTTATTAAATATAAATCATGTAAAAGCAATAATTGGTGGAAGTATGGGTGGTATGCAAGCTTTATGTTATGCTATAGAATACCCTGATTTTGCAGATATTATTATACCACTTGCAACAACTGCATATACAAGACCATGGGCTATTGCATTTAATAAAGTAACAATAGAAGCTATAAGAAATGATCCAGATTTTAAAGATGGATATTATGAAAGTGATGATATAAAAAATAATGGATTAAAAGGGTTGGCTGTTGGAAGAATGGCAGGACATATATCATATCTTTCAAAAGATTCTATGAATAATAAATTTAGTAGAAGGTACACAGAACAAGATGGTTTATATGAACTTTTTGGAAGATTTGAAGTTGAAAGATATTTGGAATATAATGGTTATAATTTCCCACACAATTTTGACCCTTTGAGTTATCTTTATATCGTAAAAACAATTAATATATTTAATGCAGCACGTGGTAGTGATAAATTAGAGGATGTACTTAAAAAAATCAAATGTAAGCTTCATCTTGTATCTTTTAGTGGTGATATGTTATTTTTTCCTGAAGAGATGGAAGAGATATATGAAATAATGAATAAAATAGGAAATGGTAATAATTGTACATACGATATGATTGAAAGTGATTATGGTCATGATGCATTTTTAGTTGAAGTTAATAAATTTGAAGATAAAATAATAAAAATGTTAAAGGGTAATTATGAACAATGACGTAACAAAGATAACTTTTGAAAATAAAATAAATGAAGCACAAAAAATATTAGAAAATTTAATAGATCCAGAAATTACACTTAGTAAAAGTGTTGAGTTATATAAAAATGGTATAAAAGAATTAGAAGTTGCTCAAAAACTTTTAGATGATGCAAAATTAGAATTTGAAGAATTAATGGTAAAATAATATGAGTATAATAATGGGTAAAATAAGAAAATTATCTGAAGATATAATTGTTCTATCTGTTATTGGTGTAGTGTTATATGGGATTTATTCATTATTTTTAAATAGTAGTGATGATACTATTACAGAAAAAGAAGAACTTATAATAAAAGACTATAATATTTCAAAAGAAAAAATAACAAAAAAAAGTGATGAAATTATTATTAATAAAGTTGAAGATAATATTTCTGTAGTAAAAAATATTAAAAAAACTGAAATTATTATAAAAGATAAAAATGAAAAAAAAGATATCAAAAATACCAAAATATTAGAAAAAAAAGTAAAAAGTGTTGACCTGAGAGCATTGAGAGCTTTTTTAATAGATACTCAAAATAAAGTTAGAAATAATATAAGATACAACATAGATGATAATGGTACTATAATCAAAAAAGATTTAAATTTTAAAGTTACTATATTAAAAGATGGTGGATATGAACAACTGACATTTGTTGATGGTGACTTGGACTTATTTGAAAAGAATAGAGAGAATATACTAAAAATATTTCCATTAAAAATCACAGATAATATATCAGATGATTTTCCAAGATATTTTAGAGTTAAAATAAAAAAATAGATATAAAATATATTAATTCGTAAAAATTAAGTTCTTCAAACTCCTATTTTCATCTAAACTTTTAAATTCTTCAAGATTTTTTAACCTCTTTTTAAATTTAAAATCAGGTGCCATATTTTTAAAAATATTTATAATGAAATTCTCATCTAAATCAGGACTATTTAGACAAGCTAATACTATACAGTTTTCACTAGCAAAATTATTAAGTCTTTTTATAATTTTATTATAATCTTTAGTAGCCTCAAAACTCCCTTTTTGTAATGTTGGTGGATCTATAATAATTATATCAAATGGTCCATCTTTTTTTATTCTTGAAAAAGATTTTAAAATATTATGTGGATAGAATTTAACATTTTTAGTATCAATATTATTTATATGATGATTTTGTCTTCCTATATTTAAAGCATTTTTTGCCATATCAAAATTCACTACACAAGAAGCTCCACCACTAATAGCAACAATACTAAAAGCACATGTATATGAAAAAAGATTTAGTACTTTTTTATCTTTACTTATACTTTTTATATAAGCACGACCATTTTTCATATCAGGGAAATATCCATTATTTAAATTTGAAAATAAATTTAATTTTATTTTTATATCATTTTCAATTGTATATAAGTTATCATCTAACTTGCCAACTAGTACTTCACTCACACTTCTAGTAAGATAACGTCTTTGTAATACTATTGTTTCATGTCTTGTGTTTTGAATAAAACTTTTTAACATCTCTAAAAATTCATTTTCAATATTTTTTTCTATAGGAAAATAAAAAGCAACACTTAAAATATCATCAATTGAATCTATGGTTAAAAATTTCCACTCTTCCCATAAACCCCCTCTACCGTGGAATATTCTTTTAAACTCCTGTGTAACTCCTCTGCTATTATGTTCTAATAGCTCTTTTAGTTGTTCTATATCCATTTTAAATCAGCTATGATAATATCTCCTGAACTCTACCTACATCACCAGAAGTTAATCTCACTTTTATACCATGAGGATGAGTTGGTGAATTTGTAAGTAGATCTTTTACTATACCAGATGTTAGTTTTCCACTTCTTTGGTCTTGTTTTAAAACTATATTTACTTTAAGTCCTGGCTTTACATTTATCCGTTTTTTACCATCCATTTAATTTTCCTAAAATTTTATTGAATTATATCTATAATTTGCTATAATAACCACTTAAAATAAAGCATATCTCAATCTTGTAATAAGTTTTACTTAAGATTAACAAAGAAATTACGCGTGATTAGAAGATTGAGCTATAAAAGAAAATTATGGAGTAAAGATGAGTTATAGTGAAATTATTATTTTAGGTTGGAATTTAAACGCTTTTATGTTTGTTCTAAACTTAGTTTTAGCATTTAATATTGTAAAAGGAAACGACCCTGTTGTTATGTCAAAAGAGCATGAAAAACTATCAAGTTTAAAAGAACAACTTGATGAATACTACCCATATAGAGGTTATGAAACAATTTTAAGTTATGCCTTTCCTTTTGTTGCATTTTACAGAGTATCATGGAGATTTATAGAGATGAATATGTTTTTCAATAAAAACAAAGGTACTAGTATGTTTGATTTTATGGTTTACAAATATGAGACCGATATACAAAAGGCAAAAAACTAAGTGAAATTAAAATCTCTTTACATATCACCACTAGAGATAGAAGCAGGAGCTGTAACTATATCTTTTGGTTTTATGCAACTTCTTAAGAGAAACTATAAAAGAGTTGGATTTTTTAGACCAATTGTAAAATATATACCAAATAATGATATAGAACTCATAGTAAATAACTTCAAGTTAGATATAGATAAAAAAGATTGTATAGGTATAGATGTACAAAAAGCAGAACAGTTAATATCTAATAATAAAATATCAAAGTTATATGAAATTATCATAAACAGATATGAAAATATATCTTCAAAATATGATTTTGTATTGATTCAGGGTGTTAGTCGTGATAGTTTAAATATAAACTTAGATTTTGATATAAATTTAGAGATAGCAAAAAACTTAAACACAGCAGTTGTTGGTGTATTAAATGGTAAAAACAAAGACTTTTTACAAGTTAAAAATGATATATTAGTTGAAGCAAACAATATAAAAAAAGTAAAATGTAAACATTTTGCTACATTTGTAAACAGAGTAACAAGTTGTTATCTTGATGATTTATATAAAATAGATACGACATATAAACTATTTTGTATCCCAGAAAAAGATGAACTTTCAGCAATAACTGTAAGAGATATAAAAGAGTCATTAAATGCAAAAGTTGTCATTGGAGATAAAGCAGATTATAGTAAAACAATAAAAAATGTAAAAGTCGCAGCGATGAGTTTTGATAACTATTTAGTACATATAGAAGATAGAGATCTGATAATAGTACCTGCTGATAGAAGTGATATAATTATAGGGTCTATAGCAGCTCTTCATTCAAAAACAGTACCAACAATAAGTTGTATATTAATGACAGGTGATATAAAACTAAAAAAACAGATAAAAGAATTGCTCATAGGTTTAGATACACAAATACCAATACTCAAAGTTAAAGAAAATACTTTTGATATAGCTAAAAAAGTACTCGATATAAAAGGTACAATAAGTTATGAAAACAATACTAAAACATCTTTAATAATAGGTATTTTTAACCAATATGTTGATATAGAAGCTATAGAGAAACATCTTTTATTAGAATCTAACAATATAATAACCCCTTTGATGTTTGAATATAGTTTGTTGAAAAAAGCATCATTGAATAAAAAAACTATTGTTTTACCAGAAGCTACAGATGATAGAATTTTAAAAGCTAGTGAGATACTTCTTAATAGTGATATTGTTAATATTATACTTTTAGGTAATATTCAAGAGATAAATCATAAAGCATCATTAATAGATGTTGATATATCAAAAGCAATTATTATAGATCCAAAAGAATCTGAACACTTAAAACAATTTAGTGAAATTTTATATGAATTAAGAAAACATAAAGGTGCTACAAAAGAAAAAACCCTTGATGTGATTCAAACCAATTATAACTATTTTGCTACTATGATGGTACATCTAAACTTTGCAGATGGTATGGTAAGTGGTAGTATTAGTACAACTGCTGATACAGTTAGACCAGCACTTCAAATCATAAAAACTAAACCAAATACAACTATAGTATCAAGTGTCTTTTTTATGTGTTTAGAAACAGAAGTATTAGTATATGGAGATTGTGCTATAAATCCTGAGCCAAGTGAAAATGAGTTAGCTCAGATAGCAATAAGTAGTGCAACAACAGCTAAGATGTTTAATATCGAACCTAAAATTGCAATGTTATCTTACTCTACAGGCGAAAGTGGGAGTGGGGATGAAGTTACAAAAGTGAAAAATGCAACTAATATAGTAAAAAAAGAAAGTGATTTTATAGTTGAGGGTCCTATTCAATATGATGCGGCTATTATAAAAAGTGTGGCTCAAGCAAAACTACCAAATAGTAAAGTTGCAGGTGATGCCAATGTTTTGATTTTTCCAAACTTAAATACAGGAAACAATACTTACAAAGCTGTACAAAGAAGTAGTGGTGCAGTTGCAGTAGGTCCGATACTACAAGGTTTAAATAAACCTATAAATGATTTAAGTCGTGGATGTTTAGTTAGTGATATAGTAAATACCATAGCAATTACAGCAATACAAGCACAGTATAAATAGATATTAGAGTTTTAAAAACTCTTCTATCTCTTTAATTACTCCATTTAACTCTTCATAAAAATTTTCAAAAAGTTCTTTATTTAAAGTTTTTTCTATATCTTTTGAAATTGTAGATAATTTATCTGCACCCAGATTTGCACTTATACTTTTTATAGAATGTGCTGATATATTAATCTCATTGTCATCTAATCCTTCAAATGTAAAATCTTTATATTTTATATAAAAAGAGTTTAATATTTTACTATACAATTTTTCATTACCACCAATATAACCAATTGCTTTTTTTGTATCTAATCTCATATTAGAATATCACATTTTTTTTAGTTATAACTATACCATCTTTATCAGCATATAAATATTCATCATTTTTAAAAGTTACCCCACCAAAGGTTAAGTCAATATCTAAAACTGATGTTGCTTTTTTTTCACTTTTAAAAGGATATGTCCCTAAAGCATAAAGTCCAATAGGAACTATAGAAGTTTGATGGGTATCTCTTACATATCCATTTATAATAATTCCAGCCCAACCATTGTGATATGCATAACCCATGAGTGTTTCACCAACTACTGCACAATAATCACCAACAACATCAACAACACATATCTTACCATCACCATTTGTATCTCTTAAAAGAGTAACTAAATCTTTGTTATCTTCAAATAGTTTTATTGTAAATATTTTTCCATGACACATAGAAACACCACCATAAGAGTTATAAAGTGGTGCTAACACTTGTACTTCATTTTTAAATTGATCACAGATATCTGCTGTATATGATTTCATATTTTTTAATCCTCTAATGTTTCAAGATGAACTATTCTTTGTATCTCTTCTAGCGAAGTATTTTCTATGTCGATATTTTCTAACTTTTCTAATTTATATTTTAGTACTTCTGCTACTTGAAGACTATCTTCAATTTTACTTTTAGTTTCTATCCCATATCTACCATTACCTTTTGTCATATTTAACAATAAAGTTGATACAGATGATACTAAATTCATAGGTGCTTTTAATTGTTCTGATAAACTTTTAACTGTATCAAATACTAAATATATTTTTTCTTTTTCTTCTTGAAACTTTTTAAGACTCTTTAATTCTTTTGTATTTTTTATTACTTTAGCTTTTTGGTCTACCACTCCATATAATGATTCAACATCTACTATAGGTTTACTTACTAACCCATTTATACCTATACTTATAGAGTTTTTTAATATCTCTTCATTATCAAAACCAGTAATAAGTATAATAATCTGTTCATTGTTTATATCTTTAATTGCTTTTGACATCTCTAAGCCGTTTAGGTTTGGCATCTTATAATCAGTTATAACTAAGTCAGGATTTAGTTCTTTATATTTTTCTAAACCATCTATCCCATCTTTTGCTTTATAAATTGTTTTAACTTTATCTTCTAATAGATTAGATATAAGTTCAGACATCAATTCATCATCATCAACAACCAATATAGATATATCTTCCAAATTTTCGTACATAAAAAAACCTTAAATTAATATAGCGATTATTCTATACAATTTAAACTTAAATAATAGCTAAATTTACTATATTAAATCTATTTTTAGGTATAATTCCAAAAAATTTAACCAAAAGGTTCTTATAGTTGAAAGTTGTAACAGGTGTAGTTGGCAATGATATTCATGTAGTTGCTAATAGACTTATTGATATATCGTTAAAAAATCGTGGTTTTGAAGTGTTTAATTTAGGGGTTAATACCTCTTTAGATGAGTTTATTGATGCAGTTATTGAAACTGATTCAAAAGTTCTGCTTATCTCTTCACTAAATGGTGAAGCTGAAGGTTGGTGTAGAGAATTACATAAATATAAACAAAACAAAAAACTAAAAGATGTATTATTTGCAATTGGTGGTAATCTAAGTGTAGGTGAGGGTAACTCTACAACTATAATACCTCTTTTTAAAGAGTATGGATTTGATTTAGTTTTTCATCAGATTGATTTAATAGAGGGTTTAGATGAGATTGAAAAAGAGTTAAAAAGAAGAGGTCAGAAATGAGTTTATTACAAAGAGATAGAGAGCTTATAACTTCAAATGAATTTGTAAAAAACTTTGATTTTAAAGAGATTGAAGAGTTTGTAAAAAATGCTAGTAAAAACCTTTTTATATCTCATAAGTTTAAAGTAAATAAAGGTAAAACTCTTGTACAACCAAGAGGTGGATTCCCAACTTACGATAAGATGTTTTCACTTTATGAAGAGTTTAAAAAAGTTGATATTGATGTACTTCCTATGACTATAGATAGCAATACAAGACTCAACGACTATGCAAGTGCAGACAAAATGTTAAAACTTTCAATAGATGAAAATCAAGACCTTTTAAACGGTTTTCCACTTATATCACATGGTTATGAGAAGGTGCGAAAAATGACTACACATTTTGATACACCTATTAGCTTAAGACATGGAACACCAGATGCTAGACTACTTGTAGATATGGCAATTGCTAGTGGAGTTTTTGAGATAGAGGGCGGACCAATCACTTATATACTTCCCTATTCAAAAAATTTTCCTCAAGATAAAGCATTTTTATACTGGAAACATGTGGAAAAAGTATGTGCTAAGTATTCAACACTAAACGAACCAATAAATAGAGAATCATTTGGACCACTTACAGCTACACTTGTACCTCCTTGTATCACAATTGTTATACAAATAGCAGAGATGATGTTGTCGTTAGAAGAGGGAGTAAAATCATTCTCAGTGAGTTTCGCTCAAACTGGTTCTTTAAACCAAGATTTAGTGACTTCAAAAGTATTACGAAAATTAGCTACTAAATATGCCCACAAAATAGGTGTAACAGATGCAACTATAAACCTTGTATATCACCAATGGATGGGAGCTTTTCCACGAGACAAGTTCAAATCAGATAGTTTAATAGACGCTGGTGCTATGATAGCTGGTATGGTAAAAGCAGATAAAATCATCACAAAAACAAGAGCAGAAGCATTTGGAATACCTACAAAAGAGGACAATGCCCAAGCTGTTTCAAATGTAAAGTATACTTTAAATATGTTAAAAGGAATTCCAGACTTCGTTGATGAGCAGGAGGAAGAAAATCTTACCAATCAAGTAGATGAAATCTTTGAAGCAATTTTTAATGACAAAGCAGACACACTTTGGAGAAAGATATTTAACAGTATTAAAAATGGTATCATAGATGTACCTTTTTCACCACATATCATAAACAACAACGAACTTATCACAGTAAGAGATGACCAAAGCAATATAAGAATATACAAAAAAGGGAAACTTCCTATAAGTGAAAAAAGTTTCAAATATGAACAATCAAAACTAAATCTTGGAGCAAATCCTGATTC
>JAYEPD010000029.1:0-6168 GCA_034723675.1 Campylobacterota bacterium | reverse complement strand
CAGGGATAAATATAATAGATACAATTTTATTTGATAATATTGAAACATATAAAAAAACAAAAGATAAAATTGATGTAGTTATAATAGTAGGTGGAATAGATAGTAACAAAAATATATTTGACGATAAACTTATCAATTATCTTGAAGCGATAAGCTATGAAAATATTGTATATGTAGGTAGTTCTAGTCAAACAAAGTTTTTAACAACTTATATACAAAACTTAGAAATTTTACCTAATATTATAGATGACAAACTTAAAATGTATGAAGATGACCTGAAAGAGTATTTAGTTGGATTATATGCCGATGATATTATAGGTAAAGAGGATATAAAAGATTTATATCAATTAACAACAAATCAAATATATTCAACACCTTATATAGTAAATCAAGCATTACCATATATAAGTAATATACTTGATGTTGCAGATCCTTTTATAGTAATAGACACAGGTGGTGCAACAACAGATATACACTATAGTAAAGAGTTAGTTGAAGACAATATAATAAGTACAAATGAATATGATAGACTGGTATTTAAAAAACTAGGTGTTTATAAATCTCGTGATAGTTTAGTATTTAGTGCTAAAAACAATGAGTTTGTATATGAATTACTCGCATATCTTAATAAAACAGAAGATATATTTGAAGAACAGAGCATTGAAGCAACAAAACTACTTATGCAACTTTCTATATTTTTAGTTTTGTATAAAGTTTCTTTTCACCATAAAGCATATTTAAACATTAAACTAACTTCTTTAAATAATATAATATTAACAGGTGGACTTACAAAAGTACTTAATCATGACGAAATAGAAGAGATAGTTTTATTTTTTTATAAAAAGATTTTGAATTATCAAACTATTCCACAAATAGTAGTAGATATAGATTATAAGATATGGACTTTAGGACTTAAATAACAGTTCAATTCTCCAATAAGTTTTACTTAAGATTAACAAAGAAATTACGCGTGACTTGAAGATACAGAGCCATATATTAATATATTTATCTCTAAAAATTGATAAAAATTACTTTGCTAGTAAAGCTATTTCCTTTAATCTTAAGTAAAACTTATTGGAGAATTGAACTACTTAAATATCATTTTTAATTATACTTTTGTTATAATCTTGCAAAATAAAATGGAATTTGTATATGAAAAGATTATTATTACTTTTATTAATTATTAGTATAAATTTATTTGCTAAAAATATATTACTATTTAATTCTTACTCTCCAACATCAACATGGACAAAAGAACAAACACACTCTATAATAGAAACTTTGAAAAAAGATAATAATGCAAAAATATTTGTTGAGTTTATGGATTCAAAAGTTTTTAAACCAAATAAAAATAATGAAAAAAATATATACAACTATCTAAAAAATAAATATGCAAATATAAATATTGATATAGTTGTCACTACTGATGATAATGCTTTAAATTTTACAAGAAAATACAATGATGAACTTTTTAATAATGCAAAAGTATTTTTTTCTGGAATTAACAATCTAGAATTGATAAATACACTTGATAAAAACAGATATGCAGGTGTGTTTGAGAAGAAAAATCCACTAAAAAACTATAAATTAGCAAAAGATATTGTAGGTGAGATAAAAACAGTATATCTTATAGCTGATGATTCAGTAACTGCTAAAAAAGAGATAGAGCATTATAAAAATGAATTAAAAGATATACACGAAGTAAACTTTATCTATATAAGTGATAAAAATATCGATAAAGTATTAACTTTATTAAATAATTATGAAGAAAACTCTGTGATGTTTCTTCTGGTATTTACAGGTTTTTTTAAAGATAAAAAACATATATATCATGACAAAGTAACCAGACTACTATCTAAAAAATATAACAATCCTATGTTTATACATACAAATATTTATATCAATAATAAAGATACAAATATAATAGGGGGATATTGTAGTGATGGTAAAACCTCAGGATATAAGGTAGCTAACTGTGTACTTGAGTATTTAAAAAATAACGATATGTCTAAACTTGGTTTTAAATTAGATGCAGGAAATAGAACATATATAAATGTAGAAAACTTGAAAAAGTATAATATTGAAAAATCACAATTAAAAAAATATAATCCTATTTATGTAAATGATACCACTAGTTATTTAGAACTTCACAGAAATGAGATATTTGTAGTTATACTGATTTTTATTATTATTTTATTATTTTTATATATTTTAACAAAGAAGAATAGAGCTTTACAAAATGTAACAAATAATTATGCTATTTTAAATGATAGTTTGCAAGATAAAATAAAATATGCTTTAAGCAAACTTGAAGAACAAAACTTGATACATGAAAAAGAGAATATAAAAAATACAAAATTTAGTACTATAGGTAAGATGTCTGCTGGTATAACACATGAGATAAATACTCCTCTTACATATATAAAAGGCACTGTAGAGATGTCAAGATTTGATATATTAGATCTTCCTGATTCTAAACAAAAAAATCAACTCTTAGATGATAATAAGTCAGTAATAGATGGGATAAAAAGAATCGAACTAACAATTGATGCTATGAAAGAGATGGTGAAAAACACAACAACAAACAAAGAAGATACTAATATTTATAATACAATAGTAACCGTTTTAAGAATGTTACACAATAGAATTCAACATATAAGTGATGTATATATAAATAAAGAACTTTTTGAATTTGAAAAAACATCTTTAGATAAATTTGTTTTTAACGCATTTGTAAATAAACAAAAAATCGAGCAGGTTTGGGCGATAATACTAAATAATGCACTTGATGAGTTAGTAAAAAAAGAAAGCTATGAGAATAGAAGAATAGATATATTTATTTATGAAAAGGATGTGATAATAAGTGTAAAAATTTGTGATAATGCAGGTGGAATACATGATAATATTATAGATGAGATATTTGAGCCATTTGTGAGTGCAAAAGACTCTTCAGGTATAGGTATAGGTTTAAATGTGGCTCAAAAGATAATACATCAACACGATAGTCAAATAACAGCAAAAAATAAGAAATTTGGTGCTTGTTTTAAAGTTGAACTAAAAAAAGTTATAAAAGTATAACATTTACTTTATCGCCTTTTTTTAAATCTTTGTCATTTTCATTTTGGATAAGTAATGCAACATCACCTAACATATTAGTAAGTATTGCACTTGTTCCACTTTTTTTATCTTTAAAATCAACATAATAGTTTCCATTTTTAAGTTTTATATTACATGCACTAAATGATGTTTTAAACCCTTTTTTAGAATAATCTTCATCCATAATAGCATCAACTATTTGAAGTTTTTCATTTGAACCTTTATATTTAAAAATCAAAGGCAATACATAAAGTAAAAATGTAACAGTACTAGAGTATGCAAAACCAGGAAGGGCTACTATATATTTATCATCTTTCTTAGCACAAAGTATATGCTGTCCAGGTTTTATGTTTACACCTTGAAATAACACTTCACAATCTAACTCATCTTTTACAACATCTTTTACAAAATCATAATCTCCAACACTAACTCCACCCGTAGTTACAACAATATCTGCTTTTAAGAGTCCATTTTTAAGTAAATTTGTTATACTAACTTTATCATCTTTTACTACACCTAGTTGTAAAACATCTGCACCATACTTTTTACTTATCGCTTCTAAAGTAAGATGATTTGAACTTCGTATTTGAGAATCATTTGTTTGAACATCTCCAACATCAAGTATCTCACTTCCTGTAGATGCTATTGCTACTGTTGGTGTTGTTATAACTTCTACTTGTACTATATTTAAACTTGCCATCACTCCGATGTGAGCAAAGTCAATTATCGTACCTTTTTTGATTAAAGTTTCACCATTTTGATAGTTTTCACCTACTTTTCGTACAGAAAATCCAAATGGGACTTTTTCATTGATAACTATAAAATTATTTTCAACTGTTACATTCTCTATAGGTATTAAAGTATCACTACCTTGTGGCATAAGTGAACCTGTAAATGTTTTTATACATGTGCCATCTGTAACAGTTGAAGTTGTCATTTTTCCTGCTGGATTATTTCCTATAATTTTTATCTTATTATTTATCAAATCTTTATGTTTTATAGCATAACCATCCATAGCAGATGTTTTAAATGCTGGTGAATTTTCGCTTGCAACTAAATCTTTAGCCAAAACTCTATTTAATGTGTTTGCTACATATAACATCTGTGTAGATTTTATCTCTATTATCTGAGCGTTTAATATATCTTTTGATTGTGTGTAATTTATAAATTTTTTCATTTTTTATGATAACTAATCATTGCTTTTAAATAAATAATAGTATACTTTTAAAATAAGTTGAGCTTAAAAAAGTAAATTTAGATCTTAAAAGGGATACTATGCAAAATACTGCTTTAAATATTTTAAAATCTGGTAAAAATGTTTTTTTAACAGGATCAGCAGGAACAGGAAAAACATATATTCTAAATCAATATATCAACTACTTAAAATCAAGAAAAATAACACCTACAATAGTAGCACCAACAGGAATAGCAGCTTCCCATTTACAAGGACAAACTTTACACTCTTATTTTTCTTTAGGGATAAGAGATAGTGTAGATGAGTATTTTATAACAAATTTATTAGATAAAAAATATCTACAAACAAGATTTTCAAAACTCAAAGTATTGATAATAGATGAGATCTCTATGGTATCACCTGAGATATTTTCATCTATAGATATGATAATACAAGCTTTTAAAAACAACACCTTACCCTTTGGTGGTATACAAGTTATACTTTCAGGAGATTTTTTCCAATTACCTCCTATATCAAGAGGATATAAAGAGAAAAAATTTGCTTGGCAATCTTCTTCTTGGAAAGATTTAGAATTACATACATGTTATTTAGAAAAAAAGTTTAGACAAGATGACGATAAACTCATATCAATTTTAGATGAGATAAGAGCTGGTAATATCACACAAAATACACGAGATATATTAAACTCAAGATATAATGCAACACTAAATGTTGAATTTAATCCAACAAAACTATATACACACAATTTTGATGTTGATAGACTAAATAATGAAGAGTTACAAAAACTACCATCAAAAGCATATGATTTTCAATTTATTTCTGAAGGTTCCAAAGCCAATATAGAAAAAATATTTAAATCTTCTTTAGTATCAGAACAACTAACTTTAAAAAAAGATGCTGTCGTAATGTTTATAAAAAACAATCCTGAAAAAGGTTTTATAAATGGCTCAACAGGTGTTGTAATAGACTTTAGTAAAGATAATAATCTTCCGATAGTAAAACTATCAAATGGATACACTATAAAAGTGGAACTTGATGATTGGACAATAGAAAATGACAAAGGTAAAATAACAGCAAAAGTTTCTCAACTACCTCTTAAACTTGCATGGGCTATTACAATACATAAGTCACAAGGTATGACACTAGATGCTGCTCAAATTGATTTATCAAAGACTTTTGAAGTTGGTCAAGGTTATGTTGCACTATCTCGTATAAAAAATATAGATGGTTTAAAACTAATGGGTTTTAATGATACTGCTTTAAGTGTCGATCCACTTATACTTAGTATTGATAGTAGAATTAAACAATCATCACAAAAAGCAAAAGATTTAATCTCTAAATATGATGATGAACAATTGGAAAAGTTATATAGTTCTCATATAAAAAATTTAGGAGGGATTACAGAGATAAAAGAGATTGAAGTTCAAGAAAAATCTTTAAAAGAGAAACCCAAATTTGAACCTAAAATCCCTACACATATAAAAACAAAAAATATGATTGAGAGTTCTAATACTATTGAAGATTTAGCAAAAAATAGAGAAGTTAGTTTAGGAACTATTATAAATCATCTTTCCATTTTGTTAAAAGATGATACTAAACTAGATATTGATAAATACAAACCATCACAAGATATTTTGAAAACTATAGGTAAAAAAGTAGAACAGTTAAAGTTAGAAAATGACAAAGATAATTTTAATGAAAATGGAGAGTTAAGATTAAAACCTATCTTTGAAGCATGCGATTCAAACATAGCTTATGATGATATAAAAATTGCACTTTTATACTTATGATAAGTTCAATTCCGTAATAAGTTTTAATATTTAAACGAACTAATATAATAAATTGGAATATTTCTTGTATATACTCAATATAAAAAG
>JAYEPD010000028.1:0-3512 GCA_034723675.1 Campylobacterota bacterium | reverse complement strand
TTTTACAAAATTATTACCTAGATTGTGAAATTTTTTTGCATTTAACTCTTTATCTTGTGTATCTATTTTATTGTATAACTTTTCTGCTTCTTTATATTTGCCATCTTTATATAAGCTATTTGCTTTATTGTAAATAGATTGATTTGAAGGTTTTAATTTCTCATACTCTTTTAATGCATCTTTATAGTTTTTATCTTGATATAGTTGATTTGCTTTCTCTATAGTTTCAAATTCAAAAAAATCTGCATAACCTTTATCTTGATATAAAGAGATTAAAATAAATACAACTACTATATTACTAGAGTTTTTAAGTGTTGGTAAAGAGATAAATGATAAAAATAGTATAAGTACAGCAAACCCTAAAGGATAATAGAATAGTTCAGTATAAGTTCTAACTTTAGTGGAGTTAAGTTCCTCTTTTTTTGACTGTATGTTGATACGATTGATTATAGCTTCTACATCGCTATTATCTAAACTAAAATCAATATATCCACCACCACTCTTTAAACTTAGGTTTTTAATAGAACTATTTAGTTTAACAGTAACAATATTTCCATTATTGTCTGTAATATATCCACCATTATCATTGGGTATAGGTGAACCATCTTTCGTAGCTAACCCTATACTATATATCTCAATATTTTTCTCTTTTACAAACTCTAATTCATCTGTATATTCATTGTTGTTTCCACCATCACTTAATATAATAAGATTTTTTACTTTAAACTCTTCAAGCATATGAGCAGTTGCTTCTAGTGTTGCATATATATTTGAACCATTATTAAAGTTAAGATTTGTATCAAGATTATCTACTATATAGTTTAAAGAGATGAAGTCTTCTGTTACAGGACTTAAGATAAAAGAATCTTTTGCAAATAAAACTACACCTATTGTCGAATTTGAAGCTAGTTTTATTATCTCTTTTAGTTTTAGTTTTGCAAGAGATATACGGTTTGGATATATATCTGTTGCCATCATAGATTTTGAAACATCAAGAGCTATTACTATTGGTATAAGTTGTTGTTTTAACTCTTGATCTTTTTGATTTACAACAGGTCTTCCAAGTGCTACAATGAACAATATAATAGTTGTAAAAAACATCACATTTCTACTTGTTTTGCCAATTGTACCATTTGAAACACTTAGTTTATCTATCATATCTTTTGAAAAATATTGTTTCATATTGTTATTATTTGTTAAAATCAACACAATAAGTAATACCAAAGGGATAAGTAACATATAAAAAACTTCTGGATGTAAAAATTGCATTTTATAAACTCTCCCTTTTATTTTTTAAATATATAAAAAATAGTAGTGATAAAAAACTTATAAACAATGGATAAAAATAATAATACTCTTTTAACACTATCTTATTTTGATCTATTTTACTTTTTTCTAACATATCTATATAGTTATATATATCTTTTAAGTCTGTTTTACTTAAAGCCACAAATGAACGCCCTTTACTTTTGTTTGAAAGTTCATTTAAGGTGTAGTTGTTAGCTGTACCTATTGCTATTGTGTATATTTTTATATTGTATTTTTTAGCCATTTTTAAAACAATATTTAGTGGTATTGTACTTGCTGTATCATCTCCATCAGTTAAGGCTATGATTATTTTTGATTTTGAATCTCTGTTTTTTAATATATTTATAGAAGTTGCAATACTATTAATAAGTGCAGTTTTATCTCCAACTATCCCTATATCTAAACTATCCATGATTTTATTTTGAGCTTTTTTGTCATAACTAAGTGGTGAGGCAGTCATAACGCTACTCCCAAACACTACTAAACCTATATTGTCATTTAACCTTTTTGATATAAAATCTTTAACTAACTCTTGTACTACTACCCATCTGTTTTGCTGTAAATTATCTCTATTAAAACCAATTTGACGCATAGAACCACTCGTATCTAAAGATAAAATCATATCAATACCATCTTTTTTATTATTTACAATATTTAGCTCTTTTATAGGTGAAGCTAGTGCTATGATAGCTGTTATAATAGTGACCCATTTTAAAAGAGTGATTATATTACTATTTATACTACTTGATTTTGAATATATCTCAAGATGTGGCATATAAAATGATTCAACTTTAGCTTTGCAAAATTTGGCACAAAATATAAATAAAAAGAATAATAAAAAAACATATGGGTATTCAAACGAGATAGTTAAAAAATCATCTAACATCTAAAGACTCCATAAAAGTTTCAAATTGTTGTTTTATATTTATAGGGATAGTATTTGGTATGGTTTTTTTGTATTTAAATTGTTCAAGACTATTATGTAACTCCTCTATTAGTCTTTTTTGTCTTTCATCTTTTGCAAGAACTCTTCCGTATTTTGATATATTGTAAGATGATTCTTTTAACTCTTTAAAGTCTATTCGTTTTAGTTTTTCAAAATATATTTTATCATCAGTTATTTTTTTAGATTTGAAAAACTTGTATATTAAATAGAGTATCAAAAAACTCAATAACAGACCTGTAACAATTAAAGTATAGTATATATAAATTGTATTATCAGGTATTTCAACAATAGGTTTTATATCATGTATTTTAATCATAGTGAAATATTATCAAATTTAGTGTACAATTCGCCTTATGAAAAGAATAAAAAATTATATATTTATATCAAGTTTAGCTATTTTGTTTACATCATGTAGTCAATCAGCAACTTCCGTGTTTGAAAAAGACCCAATATATGCACAAAACATCCAATATACAAAAATAGGTAAAATCATTAAAAACAAAGATGTAAAAGCTATGATAAATGTAACTTATCTAAACTCTGTAGATAGTGGAAAATGGGATAATGATGAACAAAATTTTATAATTGGTTTTTATAAAGAAGAGGGCAATTATGAAGATTATATATTAACAATGAATGACCAAAATGTAACAGATACAAAAGATATATCAAAAAATGATAAAATATATAAAAATATCCCTTTTAAAAACAATTGGGCAAAGTATCAAATAGTTACTTTTGATGATACAAAAGATAAACGATTGACTTTAAAATATACAAATCCAACTCAAGGTACGACAAATGTCGTTTTTCAGAAAGAGTAGTTTTAGTTTTTTCATAGTTTTTGAAGTATTGACATTGGTATTTTATTTGTGTATAATTCAGATGACGCAAAGGAAACTCAATCTCTAAGAATTAGTTACTCTTAGATACTTGAAATTTAAAAAGGTAAGGTTATAAACCTTACCTTTTTTTATGGTGGGTGGTATCTGAAAATGGGTAAAGGGAATTTCCAAAAAAGGAGTATCCTTTGCATAAGATATTTTTTATCTTAGTCGTGGTTTGTATTATTATAATGTCCTCCTTTGTCAAGACCACTTAGACTAACATTCTTATTCCACCATTCTATGCCACTTTTTGTAACAATTTATTATCTACATTATTTATAGCTTTAAAATATACCTCATTTGGTGTTTTATTTCCAAGTGCAGAGTGTAATCTTTTTGAGTTATATTTTTTTATATAATTATCAATTGAG
>JAYEPD010000027.1:6391-16546 GCA_034723675.1 Campylobacterota bacterium | reverse complement strand
TCTTACAGCCTGTATTTACAAAAGAATTTATTGATACTTATCAACATTATCAATATGATAGACAAATTAAACCAAATGAAGCTAGACCAACTGCTTATGAGTTTATATCAACTTATTCTTGTTAATATATTAAAAAACAATAAAAAAGGTAGAGCATCTGCTCTACCTTTTTTTATGTAAGGGATACTAAAAATCCTTTAACTACCTTTTAAACTTTTTTTAGATACAATCAGAGTACTAACACTTAAGTCTATAACATTTAGACTAAATATAAAGGAAAATAATGGGTTGTAACTTAGATAAATTAACTTCTTTTAAAGACAACTGTGGGTTTGGACTTTTAGCTCACCTTAAAAATAAACAAACACATCAAAATTTAGAAGATGCTATAACAGCACTTGAAAGAATGATGCATAGAGGAGCAGTAGCTGCTGATGGTAAAAGTGGAGATGGTAGTGGATTGCTATTATCTATTCCAGATGAATTTATGAGAAAAATTGCAAATCAAAATGGTGTTGACCTTCCAAAACAATATGCTGTTGCTATGGTTTTTGCAAAAGATGATATACAACTTGAAAGATTTAAATATTATTGTGATAAAAATGATTTAAAAGTTTTACTTACAAGAGAAGTTCCTGTTAATACAGATGCTTTAGGTAAACAAGCTTTAGCTATATTACCTAATATTGTGCAAGTTTTTGTTGTACCTAATACTTTAGTCTCATCTAAAAGATTTGAAGCAATGCTTTATCTTGCAAGGAAAGAGGTTGAGCATGAGTTAGAAAATGAAGAGGATTTTTATATCCCTACATTTTCATCTAAAGTTATAGCATACAAAGGTCTTGTTATGCCTACAACTATAAAACAATTTTATCTTGACTTAAACGATCAAGATTTTAAAATATCATTTGCATTATTTCATCAAAGATTTTCAACAAATACACTTCCAAAATGGAGACTAGCACAACCTTTTAGAGGAATAGCTCATAATGGAGAGATAAATTCAATAGAAGCAAATAGATTTAATGTATCTGTAAAATCAGAAGCAATAAAATCAGAAATATTTACAGATGAAGAACTTCAAAGAATTTTTCCACTTTTACAAGCAGGAGGAAGTGATAGTGCTTCTTTAGATAATATGTTTGAATTTTTAATGGTAAATGGGATGGATTTTTTCAAAGCAGCTCGTTGTTTAGTCCCAGCTCCTTGGCAAAATGCACCATATATGGATAGCGAACTAAGAGCATTTTATGAGTATTGTGCTATTAGATTTGAAGCATGGGATGGACCAGCTGCTGTGTCTTTAACAGATGGTAGACATATAGGATGTCTTATTGATAGAAATGGATTAAGACCATCTAAATATTTTCAAACTAAAGATGATAGATTTTTTATAACTAGTGAGTATGGAACTGTACTATTTGATGAGGAGGATATTGTTGATAGAGGAAGATTACAAAGTGGTCAAATGATCGCTTTAGATATAAAAAATGGAACGATTTTAAAAAATGATGATATAAATAATTATTTAAAATCAACACAAAATTATGAAAAATGGTTAACTTCTAATATGCAATATCTTCAAGAATACATAGAAGATTCGTTTTTAGACTTAGATGATTATAAATTTGAAGATTTAACATCAAGACAAAAATATGCAAATATAACTTATGAAGTTATAGATCAGATGATTATACCTATGGCAGATGAAGCGAAAGAACCAACAGGTTCAATGGGTGACGATACTCCTCTTAGTTGTTTTTCAAATACGAGTAGAAACTTTACTGATTTCTTCAGACAAAAATTTGCTCAAGTTACAAATCCACCAATTGATCCATACCGAGAAAAAATAGTGATGTCTTTAAATACAGGATTAGGACATGCATACAATATTTTAGAGGAGTCTGAGCATAACTCTAAAAGATTAAAAGCGGCAAGTCCTATTTTGATGAAAGAAAAATTTGAAGTATTACTAAGTTTTGGAGACGATAAAAGTTCAAGATATGATGAAGACTTTAAAAACAGATCATTTTCAACTACATTTAAAAAAGATTTAAAACAATCTTTAAAAGATCTGTATTTGGATGTAAAAGATGCAGTTATAAATGAAAATATAAGTATAGTTATTTTAGATGATAGAGCTATATCTAAAGATGATAAAATCATACCAGCAGCTCTTGCTGTTGGTTATATAAATCATCAGTTAGTAAAAGATGGTTGTGCAGGTACTGTTTCTATTGTAGTAGCTACAAGTGAAGTTTATGATCCACATAGTGCGGCTGTGTTATTTGCATTTGGAGCAACTGTTGTTTATCCATATATGATGTATGCTTCAATTATATCATACTATGAAAGAAAAAATCTATCTTCACACGCTTTACAGCAAAAATTAAAAAATAGTTCAAAAGCTATAGGTGCAGGACTTCTTAAGATTATGTCAAAAATGGGAATTGCAACAATGGCATCATATAGAAATTCATCTTTATTTGATGTGATTGGATTAAGTGATGAGATTTGTAAAGATTGTTTTACTCATGCTAGTAGTGACTTAAATGGATTGTCATATGATGATATAGAAAAAAGAATAGAAACATCACATTTTAATGCATATTATAACAACAAATCAATGTTTCCTTTAGAGATGGGTGGATTTTATAAATATCTTGATGGTGGTGAATATCATGATTATGGTCCAGATGTTACAAAAGCAATGCACAATAAAAATGCAACCTTAGATGATGATATTAGTGATTTTAAAGGGCTTAAGAGTTTAATTGAAAATAGAGATAAAAAGTATATAAGAGATTTTTTTACTTTTAATAGTGATAAAGTATCTATTGATATAAGTGAAGTTGAAAGTAAAGATGAGATATTTAAAAGATTTGCTGCTGCTGCTATGTCATGTGGTTCTATATCAGTTGAAGCTCATGAGGCTATTGCTGTTGCTATGAATACAATAGGAGCTCAATCAAACTCTGGTGAGGGTGGAGAAGATCCGTGCCGATTTGACACGCTTAAAAATTCTAAAATCAAACAAGTAGCATCTGGTAGATTTGGTGTAACACCTGCTTATTTAGTAAATGCCGAAGAGTTACAAATAAAACTAGCACAAGGTGCAAAACCAGGTGAGGGTGGTCAACTTCCTGGTGCTAAAGTTACTCCAATGATTGCAACACTTAGACATACAACTCCTGGTGTTACGCTTATATCACCTCCTCCACATCATGATATTTATAGTATTGAGGATTTAGCACAACTTATTTTTGATCTTAAGCAAATCAATCCAAAAGCTAAAATAGCAGTTAAGTTGGTATCTACAATTGGTGTAGGTACGATAGCAGCTGGTGTTGCTAAAGCTTATGCAGATAAGATTATTATCTCTGGTGCTGATGGAGGAACAGGAGCTGCTCCTCTTACTTCTATAAAATATACAGGAAATGCTTGGGAATTAGGTTTAAGCGAAGCTCATAATGCTCTTAAAGCAAATCATCTAAGAGGTATGGTTCATCTTCAAACAGATGGTGGATTAAAAACAGGTATAGATGTTATTAAAGCTGCTATGTTAGGTGCTGAATCATATGCCTTTGGAACAGCTGCACTTACACTTTTAGGTTGTAAGATATTAAGAATTTGTCATACTAATAAATGTAGTGTAGGAGTTGCTACTCAAGATGAAGATTTAAGAGAAAAATTTTCAGGTACAGTTGAAAGACTTATCTCTTATTTTGAATTTTTAGCACAAGATGTTAGAGAGATATTAGCAACACTAGGATACACAAAACTAGAAGATATTGTTGGTCGAAGTGACCTACTTAAAGTTATCGATGATGAATTAGCACAAAAATTTGATTTTCAAAATATATTAAGAAGAATAGATGGTGTTGATACATGTCAAGTTGAGTCAAATATCCCTTATGATAAGAATGAAGATTCTCATAAAATCCTTAGAAAAGTTATGCCAAGTATTATTACACCATCTATACCTATAGTTATAAATAGTGAAATTACTAATTTAAATAGAAGTTTTGGTACTTTAACTTCTGGTGAAATAGCTAAACTATATGGTGATGCAGGACTTGCAGAAGATACTATAACTTACAATTTAAAAGGTGTTGCAGGACAATCGTTTGGTACATTTTTAAGTAAGGGTATTACTATAAATCTTGAAGGTGTAGCAAATGACTATGTTGGAAAAGGTATGAGTGGTGGTAAGATAATCATTAAACCAAAACTACAAGGATCTCAATATGCAGGAGCTGGAAATACATGTCTTTATGGTGCAACGGGTGGTAAACTTTATATAAGAGCAACTGTTGGAGAGAGATTTGCTGTTAGAAACTCAGGAACAATAGCAGTCGTTGAGGGAACAGGTGATAGTCCTTGTGAATATATGACAGGTGGTATAGTTGTAATATTAGGTCAAACAGGTATCAATTTTGGTGCTGGTATGACGGGTGGTTTAGCATTTATATATGATCCAAATAGAGAGTTCATTGATAATATGAATCAAGAATTAATAGAAGCTTTAAGAATCGATACAGATGATACAGAGCTTGAAAGAATTTATCTAAAAAATCTTTTAAAAGACTATGATGCACATACAAATTCACAAAGAGCACAAAATATATTGGAACATTTTAGATCAGAAATAAGAAATTTTTGGATGGTAAAACCAAAAGATATGACAGTTTTACCTTTAAATCCAGATGAGGGAGATTAAATTATGTTAAATTTTACAAAAGTAGATAGAGTAAACCCTTTAAAAAGAGGGGTTATGGAGAGAATCAAAGACTTTAATGAAGTTTATACAGTTTTTGATAAAAATAAAGCACAAGAACAAAGTGATAGATGTATAGGTTGTGGTGATCCATACTGTCATAATAAATGTCCTTTACACAATATAATTCCTGCATGGCTAAAACAAACAGCACAGAATGATTTAGAATTAGCTTTTAATATCTCAAATGAAACTTCTCCATTTCCTGAAATATTGGGTAGAATTTGTCCTCAAGATGTTTTGTGTGAAGGTGACTGTACATTAAATGATACTCATGGAGCTATAACAATTGGTTCAATAGAAACACATATAAGTGAAACAGGCTTTGAAAATGGTTTAAAACCAAAATTTGCCAATGAAGATGTAAAAACTGGTAAAAAAGTTGCAGTAATTGGTTCAGGACCTGCTGGTATTAGTGTAGCTACATTTTTACTTCGAGAAGGTATTGAAGTAGATATGTATGAAAGAGCCAATAAGGCTGGTGGACTTTTAACATATGGAATTCCTGGGTTTAAGTTAGAAAAACAAAGAGTTCAAAGAAGAATAGATTGGTTAATAGAAGCAGGAATGAACCTTTTTACAAATTGTGAAATAGGTGTTGATAAATCTTTTGAAGAGTTAGAGAACACTTATGATGCTGTATATATAGGTATTGGTGCAACTAAAGGTAAATATCCAAATATAGATGGTGAAAACAATGACAATGTCCATCTTGCTATGGATTTTTTGACAAATATTCAAAAAAGAAATTTTGGTGAAACAGTTGATAATTTTATAGATGTAAAAGATAAACGAGTTGTTGTAATTGGTGGTGGAGATACTGCTATGGATTGTGTGAGAACAAGTGTACGAGAGGGTGCATCTTCTGTAAAATGTTTATATAGAAGAGATGAAGCTAATATGCCTGGAAGTAAAAAAGAGGTTATCAACTCAAAAGAGGAGGGTGTTGAATTTGTATTTAATGTTACTCCTAAATCTATAGAACCTAATGGTATAAATCTCCTTAAAACAAATATGAGTGATGCTGATGAATCAGGAAGACAAAGTGTTCAGATTATTGATGGAAGTGATTATAAAGAGGAGGTAGATATTATTATACTTGCCCTTGGTTTTGATCAGGAGTTGCCATCTTTTATTAAAGAGTTGTCTTTAGATTTGGATAAGTGGAATGGTATAAAAGTAGATAAAAACTATCAAACATCAAAAGAAAATGTATACGCAGGTGGAGATAGTG
The DNA here is from genome assembly GCA_034723675.1 of Campylobacterota bacterium. Lineage (GTDB taxonomy): Bacteria > Campylobacterota > Campylobacteria > Campylobacterales > Arcobacteraceae > JAIOSF01. The sequence goes on along the minus strand of JAYEPD010000027.1, from coordinate 10,535 downwards.
TAAGAGGTGCAGATTTAGCAGTGTCTGCTGCTGCTGATGGTAAAGCAGCAGCTGCAGTAATAGTGGAAAAGCTAAAATAATATTTTAAAATGGAAGCTGTAGAGTTTTTACTCAAAAACGGTGCAGATGTAAATACTTCTGATAATAGAGGTTTTACTCTGCTTATGTTTTGTGTAGAGCTTAACAATATAGATTTATTGAATACAATTTTATCATATCCTGTAATGCTTAATAAAAGAGATAAAAAAGGGTTCAATGCTCTTGATTATGCAATAAAATCAGATAATTTAGATATAGTAAAACTACTTATAGAAAGTGGTGCAGATATAACAGATGAAAATTATATGCACTCAATAAACACAAATACAAGAGAGATAACACGATATTTTGACAGCTTTGATATCAACAAACAGATTTTTTTAAAAAATGGACAATAATTTGGAAAAACTTTTTGATATATTTATAAATATGATAAATGAAAAAAAATATGCAGCTTCACATGAGATACTTGAACCACTTTGGTTAAAACTAAAAAAAGAGAAAAATATTAAAGAAGCAAAACTGATACAGGGTATTATAAATGGTGCTGTTTCCTTAGCTTTATATTATGAAAAAAATAGAATTGAACCAGCAAATAGAATTTGGAAAGTGTTTGAGAAATATATCTATTTAGTTGATGAATTAGATTTAGAATATAACAAATATATTCTAAAAGCTATTTATACTATAAAAGAGCATAAAAAATTTTAAATACCTATAAAGAGAATTTTAGATACAATCAGCCAAATAACTAAATATAAAAGAGACACTAAATTGAAAGAGATATTAGATATAGCCGTATGGATTGGAATTGCCTTTGTATTATTTATCTTTCTAAGAGGGATGAATGAAACACAAGTTCAAAAACATAAAGATAAATTAGATGAGATAGATAAACGAAACAAAGAAAAAGAAGAGGAAAATAAAAAAAATGATTAAGCCATTATTAGTAGAGATAGCAGTTGAAGAGTTACCGGCAATACCTTTTTTAAAAGAGTTGCCAAATTGTGAAAAAAAATGGTCAGATATTTTAGAATCAAACGATTTACTTTGTGAGTTTAATTTTTATTATACACCTAGAAGAGTTGTATTTTGGCATAGAGAATTTAAAGTTGCTCAAGATGATAAAGAACAAGAGCTTTGGGGTGCACCACTTGCAATTGCATATAAAGATGGAAAGCCTACAGGTGCAGCACATGGTTTTGCTAAAAAATGTGGAATAACACTTGAAGAGTTGCAAACTGCAAAAAAAGGAAATCAAGAATTCTTATACTATAAAAGTACAGTTGAAGGTAAAAAATCAAGTGAACTTCTAAATGAGATGGTAAATGAATTTATTTCAAAACTAAACTTTGGAAAATCAATGAGATGGGGAAGTAGAACTGATAGTTTTATTAGACCTATTAGAGGTCTTAGTATAGTTTTAGGTGATGAGTTAATTGATGGTGAGTTATATGGAATGAGATCAACAAAATCAAGCTTTGCCCATAGAATGGTGAGTTATGAACCATTTAACTTTGATTTTGCTGGAGATTACTTTTGTAAGCTTGATAAAAATGGTGTTATTTTATATCCAAATGAGAGAAGAAAAATAATATTAGAACAGATGGAAAAACTTCAAAAAGATAATGATATAACTATAGAGATTGATGAAGAACTTTTAGATGAAGTAGTTGCAATCACAGAATATCCTACAGCACTTATAGGAAACTTTGATGAGGAGTTTTTAGCTTTACCTGATGAAGTTATTATAGGATCTATGAAAGAGCATCAAAGGTATTTTGCTGTTTATAAAAATGGTAAGATTACAAATAAGTTTATAGTAGTATCAAATGCATATACAGATGATTTTACACATATAATAGCAGGAAATGAAAAAGTACTTCGTCCAAGACTAGCAGATGGTATGTTCTTTTGGAACAATGATATAAAAAATGGATTAAGTAATGAAACTTTAAAAAATGTTAGTTTTGTAGATGGATTAGGTTCTGTTTATGATAAATGTGTAAGAGAGTCAAAAATTGCAGAGTTGTTAGCTAGTCAGTTTGATTTAAAAGAAGATAAAATGTTGTTAAAAGAAACTGTTATGTTAAGTAAGGCAGATCTTGCTACTGATATGGTTTATGAATTTACTGATTTGCAAGGATTGATGGGATACTACTATGCTAAAGAGGAGGGGAAACCTGAACTTCTGGCAACTGCATTAAAAGAGCAATATTTACCAGATGGAGAAAATAGTGAATTACCATCAAATACTTTTTCATCTATAGTTGCACTTTCAAATAAACTAGATAATCTTATGGGACTTTTTAGTGTTGGTATGATACCAACAGGTAGTCGTGATCCATTTGCACTTAGACGAGCAGCAGCTGGTATATATAAAATATGTAATGAACATAAGTTAAACCTTGATATAAATAGTATAATTGAAAACTTAACTGAACAATATGCAAATCTAAATAAAGAGCAATTAATAGAGTTCTTAAATGAAAGACTTTATAAGTTGTACAACAATGTAAATCCAAGTATCATAAAATCTGTTTTAAATAGTGATGGTAAAAAAGATATATATAGTATAAGTTTAAAAATAGAAGCTTTAAATCCATTGGTTAATAGTGGTGATTTTAAAGCTTTAAGTGATACTTTTAAAAGAGTTGCAAATATAGTTAAGGATTTAGATATATCTACTGATTTAAGTATAGGCACAAATTTATTTGAAGATGAAGAAGAGAAAAAACTGTATGAAAAGTTTATAGAAATATCTAAGAGGTCTTATATAACTTATGATGAAGAGCTTGAAGAGTTATTTAAATTAAAATTAGAACTTGATGCATTTTTTGATAATGTATTTGTAAATCATGAAGACGAAAAGATAAAAACAAATAGAAAAAACCTTATAGGTACTGTTTATAAATCATTTAAAAATATTGCAGATATTAAAGAGATAACGATATAACTTAAGATTTGTTTTATTATAAACTAACAAAATATATCTATTAAATAACTAATAGAAATGATAAAATAAAACAAAAAGTATGGAGTGATATATGAAAATAGGTGTTTCATCGTGTTTGTTAGGAAATATGTGTCGATATGATGGTGCAACTTCAACTGATAAGTTTGTAGTAAATATATTAAAAAACTATTTTGATATTGTTGCTTATTGTCCTGAAGAGGAGGTGTTTGGAACGCCAAGAGAGTCTATAGCTTTAAGACAAATTGATGGGCAAACCAAAGTTATCACAAATTTTACAAAAGTAGATGTAACAAATAAACTTCAAAACTCATCATCAAATATAATCAAAAGAATGAGAGGTGAAGAGTTAGTTGGATTTATACTAAAAGCAAAGTCACCATCATGTGGGATGGAGAGAGTAAAGCTTTATACAGGTGAAGATAATATAAATGAGAAGAAAGGTGTAGGTCTCTTTGCACAAGATATAAAAGATAACTTTCCTTTGCTTCCTCTTGAAGAGGATGGAAGACTACAAGATCCTTGGTTAAAAGAGAATTTTTTGATGCAAGTGTTTGCATATAGTGATTTGATTAGATTTTTAAATACAAATCCAAAACATAAAGAGCTTGTAGAGTTTCATACAAATTACAAATATCTCATATATGCTAAGTCTCAAGAATCATACAAAAAGCTTGGTAAACTTGTAGCAAACCATGAGAAAAAAGGTATTGAGACTATACTTCAAGAGTATAAAAAAGGTTTTTTAACTGCTATTGCTTTAAAAAGTAGTATCAAAAAAACTTACAATATCTTACTTCATATCTTTGGATACTTTAAAAAAAATATAACAAAAGAGGAAAAAGAGTTTATTTTAGATGCTTGTGAGGAATATAAAAATGGAATCATACCACTTGTAGCAGTTATAAAACTACTAAATCTTTATGTGATACGATTTGATGAAAAGTATCTAAAATCTCAAAAGTTTTTAAATCCCTATCCAAAAGAGTTTGCTTTAAGAAGTGATACAAAAGAAAAAAAGGTAGAGATACAGCATTTATAAGAGTTCAATTAAATATATTACAAAATTATCTACAAAAAGTCTTAAAGGGTAACTTTGCAGTTGATATAAATAACTTAAAAGGCAAAGCC
>JAYEPD010000027.1:0-6291 GCA_034723675.1 Campylobacterota bacterium | reverse complement strand
ATACAAAAGAAAAAAAGGTAGAGATACAGCATTTATAAGAGTTCAATTAAATATATTACAAAATTATCTACAAAAAGTCTTAAAGGGTAACTTTGCAGTTGATATAAATAACTTAAAAGGCAAAGCCCTAAAAGCTCATGAAGATAAGCTAGATGCTATTGTTTGTGCTTATACTTTAGTATATTGTGAAAAGAATCCTTATACACTTTATGGAGATATTTTTAAAGTGCCTAAAAATATTAAATTATATATTTGAAGATAAGAGTTTCTTATTATAGTTTTGGTATAATATAAAATTATAGTATATCAAGGGGTTGTTATGAGATATTTTATATTAGTTGTATTAGTTGTAAATATTCTTTTTTCAAAAGAGTATATTATAGGTTTTGCACAAGATACATTAGCAAATGATTGGAGAGAAGCTCAAGTTATAGATGTACAAAATGAAGTTGCTAAATACCCAAATCTAAAGTTAATAGTAAAAGATGCAAAAGGTAAAGTATCAAACCAAATTAGAGATATACAAAGGTTTATAGATCAAGATGTTGATTTTATCCTCACAAGTCCAAAAAATGCGAAAATCACATCGTTAGTTCTTAAAAAAGCGATAAAGAAAAATATAAAAGTTATACTAATAAGTAGAACTATAACGACTGATGATTATACAGCATTTGTAGCACCTGATAATTATATGATAGGTTTAGACGCTGGTAAATTTCTAGCTAACTATATAAACTATAAAGGAACTATTTTAATGCTTGAGGGTGTACAAGGTGCTTCATCTACACTTCAAAGAGGTGATGGATTTATGGATGCAGTTTCAAAATATAAAAATATAAATGTTATAAAAAAAAGTGCAAATTACTTAAGAAATGATGCTATAAAAGTGATGGAAAAGTTATATAAGGATGATGTGAAATTTGATGCTATATATTCTCATAGTGACTCTATGCTAATTGGTGCTAGAAATGTTATGGAAAGATTAAAAAAAACAATTGTTCCATCTGTTGGTATAGATTATATTAAGCAGACACAACGAGCTATAAAAGATGGCAAACAAATTGCGAGTTTTTTATATCCAACTTCTGGTAAAGAAGGTGTTAGGTTAATAGTTGATATAATAGATGGCAAAAAAGTACAAAAAGACACAATACTAGGAACTATTATGATTACAAAAGAAAATGTAGATAAAATAGACCCTATTTTTTAAAGGTTATATAATTTGTTAAGAGGTAAACTATTTTTATTAATTGTATCTATTTTAAGTTTTACATTAGTAGTAACAGGGTACATATATTATAAAAATATAAATGACATATTTAATATTCAAATACAAAAAGATATAAATCGTGATAAAAATTATATAAAAAATAATATAGAAAAAAGAAATAAAAATCTTTTAGCATTAGTTGAAGAGATATCTTTACATTCAGATTTAAAATCATCACTAAATCTCATATCTTTATATGAAGACCCAACTGATTATGTTAAAGAGACTTTTGATTTTGAGAAGAATAATCTTATAGAACTTTCAAACAAATGGATAAAAGAGAGTGAACACTACTCTATGGCACTATACAATAAAGAGTTACAATTAATTATGTTAAATAGAAAACTTGATAAAAATATCGCTTTGGGATATTTTACTTATAATAAAAATGGTAAAAAAGAGTTTCTAGATTATAAAACAAAAAAAACTACAAAAACACCATTTATAAAAAATATAAATCTTAACAATATAGAAAAATTTCAGATAAACTTTTATATAGGGCGATTTTTGATAAGCTACCTTAAGCCAATAACTTTGGATGGTAACACAATAGGATATTTAGAAATTTCAACTTGTATAGATGAAGAGTTACTAAAATCTATAAATAAATCACTTAGTTTAACAGCAATACTTTCTGACCAAGATGGAAACTATCTATTTCCATCTAGTAAAATAAAAGATAAATTTGAAAAGTTTAAATTATCAGACGATATTGATTTTGTTGAGTCAAATATATTAAACTTAAACAATAAACTAAATTCTATATCTTTAATAGATAGAACAATTATAACAGAAAAGTTAAATGATGTGATGGTGTATGTTTTAGAGATATGGATTGTGTTGCTTATAGTTATATTTACAGTATCAGTATTTTTTATAAATATAACAATACTAAATCCTATAAATAAATTAAAAGAGAGTATAGAAAATATTAAAAATGGCAAGATACCAAAAATAATAGATACCAAAAATAAAGATGAGATATCTAATATAGTACAAGAGTTCAATAGTTTATCTTTGGACCTTTCAAAAAATATAGCATTTTTAGAAAGCTATGAGTTGGCTATGGATGAGTCAAGTATAGTATCAAAATCAGATTTAAAAGGTAATATAACTTATGTAAATCAAAACTTCTGTAAAATAACAGGATATACAAAAGATGAAGTTCTAGGAAAACCACATAATATTGTAAGAGACCCAGATAATAAAAAAGAGTTATTTAGAGAACTTTGGGAGACTATAAAAGCAAAAAAGGTATGGAAAGGGATAATTAAAAACAGAGGTAAACTCAGTAGTTATTGGGTAGATATATCTATTTTACCAATATTAGATGAGAATAAAAATATAGTAGAGTATATAGCTATAAGACACGATATAACAAAAATGATAGAACAGCAAGAAAAACTTGACAATATAGCAAATACAGATACACTAACAGGACTATCAAATAGATATAAACTAATAAATGATATAAAAATAAGTACTTCACCTGCATTAGCTATTTTAAATATAGACAATTTTTCACAAGTAAATGATTTTTATGGTCATGAAGTTGGTGATGTAGTTATTAAAAGTATTGGAGATAAACTTTTAAAACTTATAGATGATAAAGATTTTAATATTTATCATCTTAAAGGTGATGAATATGTAGTTTTTAATCAAGATATAAAAAAAGATATATTTTTAGAAAAGATATATAATCTAAAAACTAAACTAAATAAAATCACAGTTGATATAACAGGGGAGATATTAAGTTCAAATTTCACTATAGGTATATCATTTGAAAGTAAAGAAAATATACTAATAACAGCAGATATTGCTTTAAAAGTAGCAAAAAGAACAAATGAAAACTTAATACTATATAGTGATGAGATATCTTTGAATGAAGAGTATGAAAATAATATAAAATGGACAAAAAAGATAAAAGATGCAATAGAAAATGATAAATTTACACCTGTATTTCAACCAATAGTAAAAAATCAAGATGAATCTTGGGAAAAATATGAGTGTTTAGTAAGACTAATTGATGAAGATAAACTTATATCTCCATACTTTTTTCTAGATATATCAAAAAAATCAAAACACTATACTCAAATAACAAAAATAATGATTGAAAAATCATTTAACACTTTTAAAGATATTGAAAATAAAGAGTTTTCAATAAACCTTACAATAGAAGATATCTTAAACAATGAGATAAAAACTTTTATATTCACAACTTTAGAGATATGTCAGATAGGTTCAAGAGTTGTTTTTGAGATAGTTGAATCTGAGTCTATTGAAAACTTTGAAGATGTTTTGCAATTTATAACTACTATAAAATCTTATGGTTGTAAAATAGCAATTGATGATTTTGGTACAGGGTATAGTAACTTTGAGTATCTAGTTAAGCTAAATGCAGACTTTGTTAAAATCGACGGCTCTTTGATAAAAGATATAGATAAAGATAAAACATCACAAATAGTTGTAAAAAATATAATAAATTTTGCACACGATTTAGGTATGAAAACAATAGCAGAGTTTGTTGAAAATGAATCTATACAAAATAAAGTTAAAGAGTTAGGGGTTGATTACTCACAAGGATATTATTTTAGTGAACCTAAGTTATCTATTTTATAAATTCAAAAAAATTATCATATACTTGTAATTAACTTTAATGATAAGTCATTTTAGATAAAATCACTTTTATATAAAAGGAACAACTGAATGTCAAATATTTTAAAAGCATTTATAAATATAATAAACAATTATCAAACTAGTATAACAAATGTAACACAAGGCAATAATAGAGCAAATAATATGGGTGAAGGATTAGAAACATATATTAAAGATGTTTTTGCAAGTACCACAAATGAAACTGATGAACAAACTAAATTAGAAAAATTATCAAGAATATATTCATATCAAGGAAATAAAAATAATCCACCTGATTTAATGTTAAAAAATAGTGATGCTATAGAAATTAAGAAAATAGAATCAAAAAATACTGCAATAGCATTAAATAGTTCTTATCCAAAAGCAAACTTTATGCCAATAGTACAATGATAACAGAAGCTTGTAAAGTATGTGAAGAATGGGATATAAAAGATATGATTTATTCAGTTGGATTTGTTCCAAAAGGTACAGAACAATTAAAATCATTGTGGTTAGTTTATGGTGATTGTTTTTGTGCAGATAAAGAAACTTATGAAAGAATAAAAAATACTATATCAAGTGGAATAAATACAATACCGAATGTGGAATTTACTCCAACAAATGAAATTGCAAAGATTAAAAAAGTTGATCCATTAGGTATTACAGATTTAAGAATTAGAGGTATGTGGCATATTGATAATCCAAATAAAACTTTTAACTATATTTATACTTATGATGACACAAAAGATTTTCAATTAATATGTTTAATGAAAAAAGAAAAATATGAATCTTTACCTAGCGTTGATAGAGAAGCTATTGCAAATATAAAAAATGACAATGTAGAAATTCAAGATATAAGAATTAAAAATCCAAATAATCCAGTTCAATTAATAGATGCAAAACTATTAGTTTTTAAGGTTTAGTCTTATGAATATAATATCACTATTTTCAGGAGCAGGAGGATTAGATTTAGGATTTGAAAAAGCAGGTTTTAAAACTATTTGGGCAAATGAATATGATAAAGAGATTTGGAAAACATTTGAAAATAATTTCCCTGATACCATTTTAGATAGAAGAAGTATATCTAAAGTTCCATCAGATGAAATTCCTGAAACTTTAGGGTTAATTGGTGGCCCTCCTTGTCAAAGCTGGAGCGAAGCTGGAAAATCAAGAGGGATAGAAGACCATAGAGGGCAACTTTTTTTTGAGTTTATAAGAGTATTAAGAGATAAAAAACCTCTGTTTTTCTTAGCAGAAAATGTATCAGGTATGTTAGCTAGTCGTCACAGTGTTGCATTAGAAAATATAAAAAAACATATCATTGATAGTGGTTATAATTTATCATTTAAACTTTTAAATGCACATGATTATAAAGTACCGCAAGATAGAAAAAGAGTATTTTTTGTAGGATTTAGAAAAGATTTAAATATGACTTTTAAGTTTCCAAGAGGGTTTTCAAAAAAAAGATTTTTACAAGATGTAATAGATGACTTAAAAGATAATGTTTTATCTGCTAGTGATAAAAACTACACAAATGGTGACAAGTGTAATATAGATAATCATGAGTATATGACTGGTGGATTTTCATCAATGTTTATGTCTAGAAATAGAGTAAGAAGTTGGGATGAACCGTCATTTACAATTCAAGCAGGGGGAAGACATGCACCCCTTCATCCACAAGCACCTAAAATGGAATTTGTAGAAAAAGATAAAAGAAAATTTGTAAAAGGAAGTGAAAATTTATATAGAAGATTAAGTGTAAGAGAATGTGCAAGAATACAAACATTTCCTGATAGTCATAAGTTTTATTATAAAAATGTAAGTGCTGGTTATAAAATGGTAGGTAATGCAGTACCACCAAATCTAGCATACTTTTTAGCAAAAAAAATAATTGAAGATTTAGGTAGTATTTATCTTAACAAGACACAGGGATTAACAAGTATACCTATACCAAGTAATTCAACTAACTATGATAATACTTATATCCCTGATATTAAAATTAATAATTCAAAAATGGTACACTTGTAATTCACTTCAACCGTTATATAATAGTAATTATTTTATTCAAACAAGGAAAGTAACAAGTATGTTTAACGTTAAAGAACTAGAAGATGCAGTATTAGATAAAATGAGTAAAGACTTATCAGATCATTTAAAATAACAAAATAACTATACCAATTAATCAAAAAACAGTATATAATAAAGAAAAATTAGGAAAAGTATGCAAACTTTAGATTTAGCTGTAGTTGGAAGTGGTATAGGTGGTAGCTTAATATCAGCTCTTAATGCCAATAAAAATGTAGCTTTATTTGAAAAAGATAAGAATCTTGGAGGTTGTGCAAGTACTTTTAAAAGATTTGGAAACTACTACAATACAGGTGCTACTA
>JAYEPD010000026.1:0-3599 GCA_034723675.1 Campylobacterota bacterium | reverse complement strand
AAATTTGTTTTATAATAGAATTAATAATTATTTATTAGTTATTTCACAAAATACTGCAAATTGGATTGTATTATTCAATGAAGAGCAAGAAAAAGTATTTCGACTATTGTATGAAAAACATACATTAGGAAAAGTTTTAGAACTTTCAAATAGTGAAGAAGATTTTAATTTTGTTATAAGTCAAATCATAGATAGAGATTTTAACGAAACTCAAAAAGTAGAATTTAATGCACCTCATAACGAAGGCCTATATATTTATCTTACAAATGATTGTAATTTAGCTTGTACTCATTGTTATATGTACTCAGGTAAGCCAAAAATAGATGAATTGCCAAAAGAAGAATGGTTTGAAATTATAAAAAATGCACAAGAAAATGGAATTACAGCTATTACATTTACAGGTGGTGAGGTTTTACAATATAAAGAATGGTTTGAAATCATTAAATTTGCAAAAGAGTGTAATATGGCAGTTACCCTTTTGACAAATGGTATATTATGGGATAAAGAAAAAATAGAAAAAAGTAGGCAATACATAGATGAAATTCAGATTAGCCTAGATGGTACAGATGAAAATCAAAATGCAATAGTAAGAGGTAAAGATAATTTTAAAAAAGCATTAAATAATGTAAAACTTTTTGTAAAAGCTGGTGTTAAAATAGTTGTTGCTACTACACCAACACTTGAGAATGTAAAAGATATAGATAAAACATACATAAGTTTTGCTAAAGAACTTTTAAATGAACTGCAAAGTGAACATCTATATTTTAAAATTTCTCAAAAGTTAATTACAGGTAGAAAAGTAGAAGCACTTATGAAAGATAAAGCAAAAGAGTACTCTACAATTACAAGAAACCTAGCAAATACTTTATATCCAAACTCAGATATAAAAAATTTTATTAATAATATGGAAGTGGGTACTGGATTGAAAAACTGTGGTTATGGTGGAATATCTATATCTAGTGATGGTAAATTTTTCTTATGTAATAGAGTTGAAGATATAGAACCATTAGCCACAAATAAAGATGATTTTAAAAACATTATAGAAAAAGCTAATTACTATTATCAATGGTCAAGTGTAGATAATGTTATGCCTTGTATGAATTGTGAAATAAAATATATTTGCGGTGGTGGTTGTAGAATTGATGAATACCACTTTGCAGGTAAACAATCTAAAATTACTGAAATTCAACCATTGATTAAAATTGACTGTACTGATGAATATAAAAATAGTATTTATGAGAAAATGATTGGTAGCATAAAATACACATATCAAGTAGATTAAATATGAGATTTGTTTATATTCTATTAGATGATAAGATACAAATAGAGATACAACAAAACAGAGATAAACTATCTCCTTTTATACGAAATAAAAAAGTAATTGCTAACTTAGAACAAGAACTCACAAGTCAAGAAGATAGACTAATATTTCAATATATTAAACTATTAAATAAAACTCAACCACCTTTTGAAATTGATAAACTTTTTTTATCATCAAAGTTATTAGAAATCATTAAGAATACTAATTTTATCTTTTCTAAAAAAAGTACAAAATCGTCTCTTAAAAAAGTAATAAACTTTTCATCTTTTAACCTACAAGTAGATAAAAATAATTATAAAACAATAGTACCTAAAAAACTAAAAATCATTATTGATAAATTTTTAAAAGAAAAAGTATCTGTATCATTTTATTTTGAATTTGCTGAAATCCAAAAAGATATACCCGTTAATTATGATATTGAAATACCTATTGTTGAGAATCAGTCATTAGTTAGTACAGATAAAGAGCATAAAAATAATTTGCTTAATATCTTTACGCATATAGTAAATAAAGATGCCTTAAATACAAAATATCTAACACTAGATGAATTAAATAAATTAAATGAAAATGAATTTATTAATATACAATACAAATCAGAATCAAAAAAACAAAAGAGTGTAGATTTTGTTTCAAACAGACTTTTTAAAATGAATATATTTGATAAAGATAATTTGTCATCTAAAAATTTAGACTTTTACTATAGTATGCTTGAAAATTATTTACAAAACAAAAACTATATTGATTATGATGATAAAATCATACTTTTTAATGAAGAAGATATTATTAAAGATATTGACAATCAAACATTATTAAAAGTTTTTTCATATAATTTAAATCATGATATTAAAACTTTTATAGATAAAATTATAAGCATAAAAGATTTAGTAAATAAAAAAGAGATGATTAGTGAAATTCAATCAAACGGCTTTAATGCAACTCTTAAAGATTATCAAGAAGACGGTGTATTATGGCTCTATAATTTGTATAAGAATGATTTAGATGGTGGTTTATTGGCTGATGAGATGGGGCTGGGTAAGACTATACAAGTTATAGCATTTATACTATTATCAAAATCAAAAAATAATCTAATAATTGCACCTGCATCATTGATACACAATTGGAAAAATGAAATATTAAAATTTACAAATATTACAGAAAATAAGATTAGCTTAACTATAGAAGATGATAGTTTTATAACTATTTTATCTTATGAGTATGCAAGAAGTAAAATTGAAATACTTCAAAAACAAAATTTTGATATATTGATAATGGATGAATCACAAAAGATTAAAAATCATAAAACACAAGTCTTTGGTGCTATAGTTCAAATCAAAAGAGACTTCACTATTATAATGACAGGAACACCTATAGAAAATAGTTTAAATGATTTGTGGAATATGTTATTTGCTATCAATCCTAGCTTACATGAATTATACACAAGTAAAATTCAACCTTTATTACTAGATAAAGAAGATTATTCAAAAGCTATAGAACTTACGATAAATATTTTATATCCTATAATGCTACAAAGGAAGAAAAAAGAAGTATTAAACCTTCCAAATAGAGATACTAAAACATTATTTGTTAAATTTACAAATCAAGAAAATGATAAATACACTCAATTGGTAAATACTTTTACTTCTGCTTTAAAAAGTGGTTTATCTGGTAGAATTCAATCTATCGCATTAGAAGGACTTTTAAGACTTCGACAATATTGCTCTATACATTCAATAGTTCCACAATCATTGTTAGCAATAGATAGTATAGAAGATAGTAAAGTAAATAAAACAATGGAAATTACAAAAGATTCTATAAATTCAAATGAAAAGATAATTGTATTTTCACAGTTTACAAGTAGTTTAGATAAACTAGAGTTAATTTTTAAAGAATCAAATTATAGCTATCTTAGATTAGATGGTTCAACTGCAAAAACAAATAGAAACAAATATGTAGAACAATTTCAAGATATTAATAGTGGTTATGATATTTTTCTTATCTCATTAAAAGCTGGTGGTGTTGGATTAAATCTTACATCTGCAAGAAGTGCTATACTTTTTGAGCCTTGGTGGAATCCAGCAGTTGAAGAGCAAGCATTTGCAAGAATAGATAGAATAGGACAAAAAGAGACCACGAAAATATATAGGCTTATATATAAAGATTCTATTGAAGAGAAGATAAATAATTTAGTATCACAAAAGCAAGGTATATTTGATAGTATGTCAAGTTTTTTAAGTAATAGTAAAAGCTTAGAGATGGAGGTTGCAAGAGATATTTTTAA
>JAYEPD010000025.1:0-16835 GCA_034723675.1 Campylobacterota bacterium | reverse complement strand
GAAATAATACCAACTTTTGTTTTTGTTAACTCTTCAATTCTTTCAATATATTGTTTTGCAGTTGTTGGAAGTTCTTCATAAACTCTACAACCTTCAACTTTACCCCATCCAGCTATATCTTCATATACTGGAATAATATTATCCATATTTGACGGCATATAATCAATAGTTTCACCATTTATTTCATAAGCTACACATATTTTTATAGTTTCAAATCCATCTAAAACATCAAGTTTCATCAATGATAATTGATCACAACCATTTAATCTACTTGCATGTTTAACTGCAACAGCATCAAACCAACCACATCTTCTACCACGACCTGTAGTTGTACCTACCTCTTTTCCAACATTTGCCATAGTTTCTCCAGCTTTTGTGAAGTCTTCTGTAGGAAATGGACCATTCCCTACTCTTGTAGTATATGCTTTTACTATACCTGTTACTGTTCCTATATCGCAAGGTGCTAATCCTAGACCTGTACAAGACCCAGCACTAACAGTTGCACTTGAAGTAACATATGGATAAGTTCCATGATCAATATCAAGCATTGTACCCTGTGCACCTTCTAATAAGATCTTTTTATCAGCATCAATTGCATCCCAAACCATATTTGTAGTATTTGTTATAAATTTACTTAACCTTTGACTATAAAATGTTAACTCTTCTAAAAGTTCTACTTCATTTGGTACTTCAACTTGTAGTGCATCAAATATAACTTTATTTTGTGAAAAGTAATTCATAATATCAGAACATAGTTGTTTTGGATTTAAAAGAGCATCAGCTCTTTGACCAATTCTATTTATCTTATCTGAATATGCAGGTCCTATCCCTTTTCCTGTTGTACCAATAGCCGCATCACCTTTAAGTTTTTCTCTAGCTTGATCTATTAAACTATGATAAGGAAGGTTTAAGTGAGCTTTATCAGAGATAAAAATTCTACCTTCAAGGTTTTCAAACTGCTCCATCTCTTTTATAATTGAAGCTGGATTTAAAACTACACCATTTCCTATAACATTTATAGCTTTGGGATTAAGTATCCCTGATGGTACAAGGTGTAGTGCATATCTTACACCATCTACCCATATAGTATGACCAGCGTTGTGTCCACCTTGGCTTCTACAAACCATATCATACTCTTGGGCAAGTTTATCTACTATCTTACCTTTCCCCTCATCACCCCATTGAATACCTACAATTACATCTGCTTTACTCAAATTTTATCCTTCTAAACTTTTTAATAAACTATCCGTATAAAGTGCAAAACCTAATGAGTTTACACCTTCACTTTTATATCCACCACCTTTTGCAAGTGTTATATTTTCATTTAATACTCTATAATAAATATCATCATAATATTTTAATGCATCATAATAAATAGGTGATATAGTAACTCGTACATAATTTACTTTTGAAACAATATCAATTAGTTTTTTACATTCATTATGTAAAAATTTTGGCAGTATTTCAATTATATCCTCTAGCTCTTCTTTTGTTTCTATACTAATTAATTTTGATAACCAATCAATTTTTAAATCAAATAACTTATCAATATCCCCGTCTTTAAATATCTTTATATCAATATTTAATTCTTTACAAATAAGTAAAGGTATATTTATATTTGCAATTTGAACTAAAGATTTAATAGAAAACTTTTCTAGTAAATCACAATTTAAGTTTATAATATCACTAATATTATCATATCCAATCCACTCAGCACCTATTTGATATGTTTCATTTGCAGGATAAGTAAACACAGGTTGTATATAGAACCATTTTTTATGTTCTGTAGCACGACCTAGTCTTTTTGTTATAATTCTAACAACATCAAGAGTGCTATCTGCTCTTAAAGATAAAGCATTGTTTTGTTCATCTGATAATGTAATAAGTTGATTTATATCATCTATACTTTGATGTTGCGAATATGAAAAGTTTGGAGTAACTATCTCTTCAAAACCAGCATTTACTAAAAATTCACTTGCTTTATTTTCTAATTCTCTTTTATTTTTAGCACTATTCCCAAAATATAATTTTGAGCCATTTGGTATTTCGTGTTCAAATATCATTTTATTTGTTCTCTTGCATAAAAATTTTATTTGCTGTTCCATTAAATGTTCTGATACCTAATTCATCAAGTGCCATCTCTATAGTATTTACAGCCCAAACAGCTTCATAGTCCGAAACTAAACCCATATGATTTATTCTAAATATCTTACCTTTTAGATGATCTTGACCACCTGCAATATTCAAATCGTATTTTTCTTTTAATATTTTTCTTATCTCATTAGATTTTTCACAATATATTGTTGTCATTGCATTTGCTGGTGTTGTTGGATAAACTTCAAGACCTATAGCTTTTAATGCTTCTCTTGATGCATTTGCTCTAATTGCAGTTTTTTTATAAAGTGTATCAAAACTATCTTTTTTTAACTTTTCTAGTATCGAACACAATCCCATAATCAATGTAGTTGCTGCTGTATATGCAGTAGTATTAGCTTTTTGTTTTTTAATCTCTGCTGATAGATTAAAATAGTAACCTTTATTTGATAAAGTTATCTTTTCAACGGCATCATTACTAAATCCTATCATTGATAAACCAGGTGGTAACATCAAAGCTTTTTGACTACCTGTTATTAAAGCATCAATATTTGTAGTGTCTATTTTTTCAACTCCTACTGCTGTTATACCATCTGCTATAATACTTATATTTTTATTTATAGACTTAACTGCTTTTGCTATATCTTCAACAGGATGTCTTAATCCCCCTGCACTTTCACAAACTTGGATAAATATAGCATCTATATCGCTATTTGATTTAACAGTTTCAACTATTTCATCAACTGAAACTGCGACATTCCATTCGTGTTTTATCTCTACATTTGGTATATTATGAGCATCACAGATTTTACCAAATCTCTCACCAAATTTACCACTATTTATAGTTAATGCTTTTGTTTTTGTTAGATTTATAACACAAGCTTCCATAGCACCTGTTCCACTAGAAGCTAAAATAACAGCTTCTGGCATATCTAAAAGTTCTAGTAATAATTCTCTTGTATTTTTAAAAATGTTTTCAAATTCTGCTGTTCTATGATGTAGAGTTTCCCCACTCATTGCAGTTCTTACAAATTCTGGTACTGCTGTAGGTCCAGGTGTTAAAAGCATATCATTCCTTTAAATAGTTCAATATTTATTAAATGATTATATCTTTTTATTTATAAAATTATGATAAATTATTAAAATTCTTCTCTTGATTCAATTAGTCTTGCTATAGCCTCATTTGCTTTTCTAGTATCTTCAGTTCTCTCATCATGAAGATCTTTTAAAGATGTTAATGTTTCCATTTTTTCATGATCTATATTAGACTGAATTTGTATCGCTTTTCTATTATTTGTTGAACCTGCTACTGCTGACCATTTTTCTTTATTATTTATATATACTTTTGTTGATGAACTTGTAGCATTTTTATTAAAAGATATTATATCATTCTCTCTTAAATTTAAAAGATCTTGTACATACATATCTGTCTCTGCAAGCATTACATCTATTTTCATTTTAGCACCTGAAATAAGTGCATTTATATCTTTTTGTTTACTAACTTTTTTATTTTTTGCTTCTGCAAATATTTTTTCTACAATTACATCAAGAAGTGATTCTATATATGATATAGGATAACAAATAGACAAGAACCCAGATTCATCATCAATTGTAATCTCAAATACAACTAACAGAACAATCTCATGATCTGAAATAATTTGTATTGCATTTGCATTTGTATCCATACTTTCTGTTTTAAAGTTAATAGTAGATACATCGTCCCACGCAATTTTTAGATGCTTTATAATCAACTGATAGAAGTGATCAAATACTTGAAGCTCTATCTCTGTAAGCTCTTTTTCTGTTGTATCTGTAAGTGTACTTTCACCATTACCTAAAAGATGAGCAATAATTTTATGACTAATAGCAGGATTACACTCCATAACTATTCTACCCTCTAAAGGTTTAATTGATAGTGTATTTAAACTTGTAATCTGAGGAATAGATAATATAAACTCACCATATGTCATCTGCTCTATACTATAAAGTTTAACATCAACAATTTTTCTTAACATAGCTGATAATTCACTTATAGTAGTTCGTAGCATCTTATCGTGTAATGCATTAAATGCTTTCATCTGTTCTGCTGATATTCTATTTGGTTTTTTGAAGTCATATATCGCATAACTTTTATCTTTACTTGCAACCCCACCATCATCTGGTAGCTCTTCTAATGCACCATCTTCATCTGCAATATCTAAAAGAGCATCAATCTCATCTTGACTTAAAAATTCTGCCATATTATCTTACCATCTCTACATCTGCATTAATAGCACCAAGGCTATCTAACATTTTTAATGTCTCTATTATCTCAGTAATACTAAGCTTCATAGTTTTCATTGCTCTCATCAAATCTGAAATAGTTGGCTGCCTTTTAGTATTTATCAAAGCATTATCAACATCAACTTCAACTGCTTTGTCCCCAATGGTTACATCATCACCTATATCAACACCTATATTTTTAGCAGTATCTGCCCACTCTTTATCATTTAAAGTAGATTTTTTTATTCTTAATGTAAAGTTTTTTCTTGATATTGTAACAGGATTTATAGTTATATCTGAACCTGCTACAATTATCTCTTTAATGGCATCAATAATAACTTTTTTCTTCATCATGGTATCTAGCTTAATGCTTTGTATCTCAGAGAGAAATCTTATAGCAGACATATTTTCAGGTTTTGCAATCTCTATAGTTCTTGTATCATAAGCTACTGCAATATTTTTACCAAATTTTTCATTTATTTTTTCTTCACAAAGTGCAGCTATTTTTGCATCTTGCTGTATAAGACTAAGCGTTATAAACTTCTCATCTCTTAAAGAGTAATTTATCTCTTTCTCAACCATAGCACCTTCATATATATAACCACTTGTTTTAATATTGTTATTTGCTACTATTGTACCTTGTGCAAGTGCATAAACATTGCCATCTACACCTTTTAATTGAGTCAATAAAAGTTGCCCACCATCTATAGATTTTGCATCACCTATTGATGATATTTTGAGCTTTAATTTATCACCTTGTCTTGCAAAAGGTGGAAGAACTGCTGTTACCATAACTGTTGCTATATTTTTAGATTTAATTGATGAAGTTGGTATTTTTATATATGAATTTCTAAGTAAATTTTGTAAAGATTGCATAGTAAACTGACTTTTATCCCCTGTACCTGCAAGTCCAACAACTAAACCATGACCAATAAGTTGATTTTCTCGTATCCCAACAATATTTGAAATCTCTTTAATCGTTTGCCCATATAAGGTAACAGACATAAATATTATAAATAAAATTTGTCTCAAAATAAAATATCCTATTATCTAAAATTATCAAAAACATTTTATCTAAACTTTAATAAAATAAAGATATAATCAATTAAAATAATTGGTAATAGGGTTTGTTTTGAATATATATATTTATGGTACGATAGCATTTAAAAATCAAATTCACAAGATTTTAGATCATGGAAACATAAGATTTAAAATTGAAGATGGAATTATTGAAGAGGTTATAAGCTTAAAATTACTTAAAGAACTAATAAAAGATGATCCACATCAAATTTTTCTAATTGAGCAAAAAAAAATTATTGATGAAGATTTTGTTAAAAAATATTTTAAATTTTTATTACCTAAAGATGGTATAGAGAAAAAGTATCTTGATCAATATGGAATTGGAGATATAAGTACAAGAACTTATGATGATTTAATTATATATATTGAAAAAAGGATAGATGCAGAGATTAAAAAACCAAAAGCCAGTGAGATAGAAACTATAGATGATATGTTTGAGGCATTTGAATTTGATGAAGATACAGAAATAGATTCTAAAGAAAAGGAGAGTAACTATGGATGATCAACTATCACAATTAGATGAACTCATAGAGTCAGATATACTAGATGCATTAGGTCAAGATAATGATGGTACTTCTGATGAAATAGATAATTTAAATATAGAAGATTTACCTACAGAAGATATTCCAGATGATAATAACAATGATGACGAGAATAGTGAAGAGTCTGATGAGATTGTTATGGAAGATTTTATTGATAAAGTTGAAGACTCAGAAGCTGAAGACTCAAAAGAAGAGACTGTTAATGACATAGATACAGATGACATCTTAGCTGAAAATAAAGATATAGAAAAGATTACTGTACCAGAAGCTAGTACAAATGATTTAGCAACAATATTAAGTAAACTATTGACAAATAAAACTATTGAGATAACTATAAAAATAAAAGATTAAAATGGATTTAATTGCAATATCACAAAATACGGTTTGGATTATATTGTTACTTGGTTTACCATCATTAATCGTTAGTATGATTATAGGTTTAATTATCAGTATCTTTCAAGCAGTAACTCAAATTAGTGATGCATCTTTGGCTTTTGTACCAAAAATGATAATAGTATCAGTGTTTATAGTTTTATCTTTACCATGGATTGGTGATAATATTGAGCAATATACTTTAGATCTTTGGAATTTAATAATATTATTTGGGAAAGAGCAATGATAAACAAAATATATAAACTTAAACAACAACAGATAAACCAACAAGTATTATTAAAGCAACAAACATTATCTAAAATGGATGATATAGATAAGGAGATTTATCAAACAAATGTCTCTTTAAATACAACTACTGTTGATATAATGGGTGCAATTTCAGACTTTAGAGTTCTTCAAATACATAAAGAAACAATGAAAGAACATATAATTAAACTTTCAAAACACAAAGAGGTATTAAAGAAAAAACTTGAAAGTTATGACCATGCAATTTTAGAATTAAATAAACAAAGTGAACAATTTAACTATATACTACAAGAACAAAAAAGGGAAAAATTAAAACAGATTCAAAAACAAGAAGAGATTGTCACATCAGAATTTGTACAAGCAAAATTTGTAAAAAACTTAAGGGAAACAAATGTTTATTAAATATATTTTATTAATTTCAATATCTTTAAATATCAATGCTATCAATATGCAAGAGGGTGATCTATTTAAAGAGAAACAAGAATTAATTCAAGTAAAAGATGAGTTAAATGAATTTTATGAATTAAAAGAGTTAGAGTATCAAAAAAATAAAAGTGAATTAGAAAAAATAGAAAAATCTATAAAAGAATACGAAGCAAATATAAAAAAAACAAAAGAAGAAAATCAAAAAATATTGGATGAGATAAATGGTGTTATAACATCTAAAGCTATGCAACTATATGAAAAAATGAAGCTAGGTGTTGTGGTAAATGTTTTCAATGAGATGATATCTAATGGTGAAATTGATGAAGTTTTTGATATACTTATAAGAATGAAGCAAAAAAGAGTTATGAAAATAATGAAAAAGTTTGATACCAAGACATCAACATTATTGATGAAAAAGATGAAAATCAACGATAAATTAAAAAGTGAAAAAGGGGAATAATATGGCAGAAGAAGCAGAAGCAGTAGAAGAGAAAAAGAGTGGAAATCCGATGATGTTAGTGTTAATAATACTAATAGTAGTATTATTAGCAGCAGTTGGAGGTATAGGGTATTTTTTATACTCTAAAGGTATGTTTGATGATAAACCAGCAGAACAGTCACCAACAGCACAAGTTCAAGAAACAGCTGAAACAAAAAAAGAAGATATTGGAGAAACATTTCAAGCTCAGATTGATAGTTTAGTTCTTAATATTACAGATGCAAAAGGTAGAGCTAAGTTGATGAAACTGTCATTTACTTTAAAATCAACTGAACCTACAATAGAGTCTTTAGTAGAAGCAAATAAAGCTGAAATAGTTGATTCAGTTATCAGACAAATTAGTGCAAGAAGTAGTGAAGAGCTTTTGACTGTTGGTGGTAAAGCGATGTTAAAAGAAGAGATGGTAGATGAATTAAACAATATATTAAATGATGCAATA
Organism: Campylobacterota bacterium; assembly: GCA_034723675.1. Classification (GTDB taxonomy): domain Bacteria; phylum Campylobacterota; class Campylobacteria; order Campylobacterales; family Arcobacteraceae; genus JAIOSF01. Next base: position 8,854 of record JAYEPD010000025.1, on the reverse strand, counting down.
GCTGACAATGAAGATTTAAAGAAAAATTCAATTGTTGATATATTTTTCACCTCTTTTGTAATAAAATAGATATAAGGAAAGCATAGATGATTATTATTATAGAGGGTAGTAAATATAAACAACTTATAATAAAAGCTGTATCAATGCTTTCTCTTGTAATTATGTTTGGACTTTATTATCAACATATGAGTGATAAATTCTCACAACAAAATAACAATTTAATGGAAACTGTTGTTGATAAAGAACAGAAAAAAGTAGATAGTAAAACTGTAAAAATAGAAAAAACAATCTATAAAGAATCAGTAACTATAGTCAATCTAATTGATCAAAAGAAAGTACAATCTATTAAAATCATAAAAGATAGACTTTTAATAATATGTGATTATGATACTGATATTGAGCCTGTTATTGTGAGATATGGAGTTGCTGCTATGGTTAAAAATACTTCAAAAAATATAAAAATTGCAATAGACTTAAGAACTATAGTGGAAAATAAATATGAATCTTAAAATTATATTTTTAACAATATTTATTGTTTTATTTTTAGGGTGTGAATCAAAACGAACTATAGATATAGATACAACACCAAAAATGCAGGTTCCAAAAAAAGTAGAACCAATTTCAAAACAAAAAGGTTCTTTGTACTCAAGAAAAGGTGCTTCTTTATTCTCCGATAAAAAAGATTTGCAAGTAGGAGATATACTTCAAATACTTATCGAAGAGACATTAACTAATGATTCATCAAGTTCAAGAGAAACATCTAAAACAAATAGCTCTGCTTTAGGTGGAGGAGTTTTCACAGCACCAGCAACTGCTAGAAAAAGCACTCAAAAAAGAGTTGATGGATTAAACAATGCTCTAGGTGTTGGCTTTTCAACAACATCATCAAGTAGTTTTAAAGGTAGTGGAAAATCAGCTGCAGATGAAGAGTTTACAACAACTATATCAGCTATTATAGAACAAACCTATCAGAATGGAAACTATTTTATAAAAGGTGGAAAAGAGATGCTTATAAATGGTGAAAAACAAAATATAAAGATAAGTGGAGTTATTCGCCCTTATGATATAAGTCCTGAAAATACTGTTTATTCATACCAATTAGCTAACTTAAAAATAATGTATGAAAAAGATGGTGAAGAGATGGATGCACTTAAAAAACCGTGGGGAACAAGAATATTAGAGATAATTTGGCCTTTTTAATCTAAATTTAAGAATTGTGATTGTAAAATTGTATAATGAAATAGGGGAATAAGTATGTTAAATATATTAAATGTAGCACAAACAGGATTAGCAGCATCACAAACACAAGTTGAAAATGTGATGAATAACCTTGCAAATGAGAATACTGAAGGCTACAAAAGACGAGTTATAGATATATCAGAGATAGAACATGCTGATAGTAGAATGACAGGTCGTGGTGTAGAGATTGAAGGTATATCAAGAACAACCAATATATATATGTACCAAAATATAATTGAAGAGCAAAGTAAACTTAGCAGTTTAACTGAGTTAAACTCAATGTTAGGTGATATAGAATCAATATTTTTTGAAACAGATGATGCTGGTTTTTCTGCTGATTTTAATAGATATTTCCAATCAATTGAAAATCTTAAAACTAGTCCCCAAAATGAGATTTATAGAAATGATTTAAAAACAAATGGAAATATAATAGTTGAAGATTTAAAAAATCTTTATTCTAGTATAGAGATAAGAGAGTCAGAAACTTTAAAAAAAGATGTAAGTGATACCGTAAACGAGATAAACAATATACTTAATACAATAGGTGATTTAAGTAAAGAAATTCAAGATTCTTTTGGAAGTAATGAACCCCTTGACTTATTAGATAAAAGAGATGTACTTGAAAAAGAGTTATCAACTTATATTGATGTTGAGATCTCAAGAGAAGATACTTACGAACTAAAAATAGGTGGAATGACTGCTGTTAGATTTGATACAAATATACATGCAGTTAGTTTAATAGAAAACTATACACCTCAATCTGATGTTTATGCTAAATTAAATGCAGATGGAACTACATTTGTAGATCCTATAACTGGTGATTATTCAAGTTCACTTATCAACTCTGCAACTTGGGGAACACCTGGGACTTCTGAAGTTCAATCTCTTCAAATAACAGGTGATGCAACAGATCAGGTTTATTTCTTAGGTACAGCAGTTGCTAGTGCAGATGGTACAGCTGGACATATTACACCATCACAGATAGCCAATGATATTGTAGCAGATTCAGCTAATATAATAAATAATTGGAATACCTCTAATCCAGAACAAGAGATTTTAAGTATAACAGATCTTGGAAGTGGTGAATTACAGATAACTTATGTAGATACTGAAGGTGATATGGCATATCTACCACACCACCACAGTTCAGGGATAGACTTTATACAAAGTAAAGAGGTAACAAAAGGTCATACAGATAGTTTAACTTATATATTAAACAATGACATCTCTGTTAAAATAACTAATGGGGAAACAGTAACAGATCACAATGGAGTTGCAGTAGACTTAAATGGCGATGGTGATAATACTAATGATACTGTAAACTCTTCAAATATCATAAGTGCATTAGTGTATAAAATGAATCACAGTATAGATACAGATGGAAAAGTTATCGCTTACAACGGTCAATATGAGTTAGCAGATGACGGATCTAAAATCCTAACAAACGACCCAAGACACTCTAAATATGATGCAGTAAATCCAGAAAAAGATAGATACTTAGTAATAGAATCAGCAGTTGATGGAGAAGTTGGAAAATTTACAGGAGAGATTGTTATAAATGATGGTGATGCTACAACAATTGATAGACACCATATTGAAAAAAATGACTATTTAAGTAAGGGTGCAATTGATGATATTCATCTTGAGATATTTGATAAAGAATTAAATCTCAAATCAGGTACATTAAAGTCTATGATTGACAATATAAAAACAGACTCAGGCAATAATGATTTTGCTGTATATAAACAAAAACTTGATCAATTTGCAAATGCTTTATCAAACTATTCTCAATCTTATATTCAAAATGAGGATCAAAGTTACATTTATGGTATGGATACTATTGAAGTTCATGATGATTATGATAAAAGGGTTGATATAAATTTATTTGTTGGTGCAGATGTTAGTTCACTAAAATTTGATGAAACTATGGTTAATACTTTAACTCAAGAAAAACTTGATTATTTAGCAACTATACAATGGAAAACAGATATTGATTTCGTTGGTGACGGTGCAGATGAAACATCATTTTCTCAATTTTATCAATCACTTAGAGTTCATGTAGCAGATGATAGAGAAAATGTTATTTTTAAAGAGGAATCACAAGCAGCAGTTTCTGAGTCTATGAATACAGCGTATGACAAACTTACAAAAGTTGATAAAGATAATGAGATGGTTGAACTTATTAAATTTCAAGCAGCTTATGAAGCTAATGCAAAAGTTATAACAACACTAAACGATATGTTAGCAGTGTTGTTAGGTATGGTTAGATAGATTAAATTCACTTAAAAGGGGGAAATTATGTCAGATTATAGTATGGTTGGTTCATTCAACACAGGAAATGCATCTTCACTAAATGGAGATTTAATTACAAAGTTAAGAGAAGCAGATGAAAAATCAATAATAGCACCTATTGATACAAGAATTGAGAGTTGGGATGAAGAATCTGTTTTGATGGATGATATTGAAGCAAAAGCAAATGAGTTTTTAGAAACTATAAAATTATTTGATCTATTTAGTACTGATAATAACGCTTTTGAACAAATAACAGCAAACACAACAGGAACAGCAGCTGTTTTTGACGCATCAGATATAGGTGCACTTGAAGAGGGTGAATATAATGTACATGTTGAAACTTTAGCACAAAAAGATGTATTTCAATCAAGTATAGTTAACTCTACAAACTTATCAGATGATTTAGATGCAGGAGATTTTAAAGTACAAATTGGTACTGGTTCTTTTGAAACTTTTGATACAACAGGATTGACACTTGAAGAGTTAGCTCAAAATATTGATTTAGCAGATGGATTAAGTGCCTCTGTTGAACAAGTTGGTGATACAGACTATAGATTAGTTATAAAAAGTACAGACACTGGTCTTGAAAATGCATTAACTTTTGATGGAGCAGCAAGTGAATCATTAGGTTTCACGGATAGACAGGGGGATGGTAGTTATGATGAAGCTGCTGATACAAATACGCTAAGAGCACAAAATTTAGTGGCTACTGTTGATGGAGTTGAATATGATGTCTCATCAAATAGTATAACGGTTGACGGAAATCTAAAGATAACAGCTACTGAAGTTGGTGATGCAAGTATCTCAATAGTACGAGATGATAGTTATGTAGTACCTGCTGTTGAAGAGATAGCACTTAAATACAATGAATTAGTTACACTGATAAATGATGAGATCTATGCAGATGATAGTAGTATTCAAGACAAATCCTCATTAAGAGGGATGTTGTCAGATATTAAAAATATGTTTTATAAAGAATACAGTCTTGATAATCTTAATCCAATTAATTTTGGTATAGGTTTTGATATAAATGGTCTTATGACAGTTGATACAACAGTTTTAGGGGAAGCTTTAACTTCTGATTTTGATAGTGTTAAAAACCTATTTTTAGGAGTTGCTGAGAGTAAAGGACTAGGTACTCAACTAAAAGAGTATATTGATGGACTCAATTCATATGATGGACTATTTGAAAGATATGATAGTGCAATGACACAAAGAAAAGAGAATCTTGATGAAGAGAGAGAAAAAGCAGTTGCAACTCTGGATGCTAGATATAGTTTAATGGCATCACAATTTTCTGCATATGGTGCAATCATTGCACAAATGGAAGCATCTTTTAGTGGTCTTCAGATGATGATTGAACAATCAACTGCTAGTAACTAAATATAACTACAAAGAGAGATTATAAAAGTCTCTCTTTAGTGGTACTTATTGTTTATCACTTAATATACTTTAAGTATTTATATAATATAATCAAATATAAATTTATGGGAGATATAAATGGGAATAGAAGTATATAACCAACAGGCGGCTACAACAGAAGATCCGTATATGTTGATACTAAAACTTTATGAAGGACTTTTAAAGTATTTATCATTTGTAGAAAATGCAATAGAAGCTGGAAATATTGAAGAAAAGTTCGAATATATCAATCGTTCTATTGCCATATTTGATGAATTGAGAAATATTCTTGATTTTGAAGGTGGAGATGTGGCATATTATTTAGATGGTTTGTATCTTTACCAAATTGAGACTCTATTTAGTGCAGGAGTTGACAATAATCTTAGTGCTATTGCTCAAGTAAAAAAAGTAGTAATGGGACTAATAGAAGCATGGAAAGAAGAGACTGGTCTTTAAAAGCTCTAAAGGATCTAAAATATATAGATTCTTTAGAGGCAAATCAAAAAGCTATTTTGCTCGAAAGATGGGTGAATAGTAACTTATCAAATGAAAACAAAATCGAAGATTTTGATCTAGAACTAAATGACTTAAAAAATCTAGCAGAACTTTTTTATAAAAATATATCTTTTTTAAAAGATCATAGAATTCAGATGAAAGATGAGATTGAAGAGTTCAAAAAAATAAGAGAGTTTTTAGTTTAAAACTCTCTTTATTATGCTATTAAATTACCACAACAACAAAGCTATACTAGTAGTAAGCAATATTGCTATTGTGTTAAACAGTATCCCAAATCTAGCCATATCTTTTATAGTAAGTACTTTACTACTCATTGCTATTGCATTTGGTGGAGTTGCTATAGGCAACATAAAAGCATAACTAGCACATATAGTTGCAACCATTAGTATAAGATTTGTATCTATATTTGAACTTTGACCAAGTGAAAAGATAATAGGAAGAGCTATAGATATAAGTGCTGTATTACTTGTCACCTCTGTTGTAAATGTTATAAGTGATGCAACAATTAATATAAGTACAATAGGTGGTAACTCTGTAAGGGTTAAAAGCATTTGCGATATAGCTTCTGCTAAACCTGTGTGACTAAATGCAGCTGCTATTGAAAAACCAGCTCCAAATAAAAAGATGATTTCGTAAGGTATCTTTTTACTATCTTCCCATACTAAAAAACCAAATTTAGGCAACATCATAGCTAAACCAAAAGCAAGTAGTATTCCAGCTTCACTTATCTTAAAAAAAGAGTTTACACCAAGTACAACAATAAGTAATAATAAAATATTTTTCAATCTTCTTTGATCATTGCTCATCTTAATCTCTTCATTGTTATCTTGTCTTTTAATATCTGGTAAATCATTGAGTCCTAAAGATAATACATATGAAACTATTATTAACATTATTGTTGCAAGAGGAATAGTCTTTATCATCCACTCTATAAAAGAGAGTGTTTCTATATTGTTACTTTGTAAAAAGCCCATCAAGATAAGATTTGGTGGAGTTCCTATAGGTGTGATAATCCCCCCAACACTTGCTCCATATGCTACAGCTAAAACTAGCCTTATTTTTATCTTATTTACATCTGTCAAAAAAAGTGCTATTGGCATAAGAAGTAAAGCTGTTGTTGTATTTGATAACACAGCACTTAGAAGTGCTGAAGTTATAGCAAGTGCAAATATTATACCTCTTGTAGTTTGTGGAAAGATTGCTAAAAGCTTATTTGCAATAAGCTTATGTAGTCCTATTTTTTCAACTGCAATTGCCAATAAAAATCCACCTAAAAATAAAAAGATTATAGACTTAGAGTAGTTTATAGTTGTAGCACTAGTGCCAAGTATATCAAATGCTGGAAATAATATAATAGGAAATAATGACACTACACCCAAAGGTAAAGCTTCATTTGTCCACATAGCAACTAAAAATATAACTATTCCTATAAGCTTTGACTGTGTATCATCAAATACAAATGATGCAAAAAAATATCCTAAAACTGCTAATACTATCGATATTATAATATTTCTGTATTCTTTATCCATTAACTATCCTTTAAAATTAAAAAGTTTACTATATAAAACAAACAGTGCAAGAAAAAATGCACTAACTAATATTATACTAGCACCACTACTTAGATCATAACTATAAGATAAATATAATCCCATAAGTGTAAAAGCTGATGATAACACACCAGAAATAAGCATCATCTTAAAAAGAGAATTTGATAATTTTTCAGCTATATAAATAGGGATAGTTAAAAGTGCAATCACTAGTATAAGACCCACAACTTTTATAGCAATCACAACAGTTAAAGCAGATAGAACCAAAATCAAAGTATAAAAGAACTTTATATTAATACCTCTAAGTGATGCATATTGACTATCATAAGAGACTGCCAATATATCTTTATACCAAAATATCAATACTATTATGATAACAAAAAGTAAAGAACTCATAAAATATATATCATCTTTACTTACTGCTAAAATTGAACCAAACAGATAACTCATAAGATCTACATTGTATCCAGGAGTTAAATCTATAAGTATAATACCCACAGCCATACCCACAGCCCATATAAGACCTATAAAAGTATCTATTCTATTTTTTTGATTAAGAGTTATAAATGCCATAAGTAAAGCAGCAGATACAGCAAACAATGCTGATGATATAAATATAGGGAAACCAAAATAAACAGCAATTCCGATACCACCATAAGAGGTATGGGCTATTCCTCCTGCTAAAAATACCATTCTATTTACTACTATTAAAGAGCCTATAATACCTGAAGCGATACTTACTAATAGCCCAGCTATGATAGCATTTTGTATAAAATCATAAGATAATATATCTAACATCTACAACTCCCAAGCAACTGTAACATCTCAACTTCACAAAAGTGTTCGTCATCTTTTTGTTCTATTTTAGTAGTCTTTTCTGAAATATCATGATAAACTAGGTTTTTATTTATATGTGCAACTTTTTTTGCATATCCAAGTATCACTGAGATATCATGACTTACAACTATAACAGTTATATGTTCATTTAGTTCTTTTAAAAGATTATATATATCTTTTTGACCTTTTACATCTATACTTGCTGTTGGTTCATCGAGTATTAAAACATCAGGATTAGAGCATAAAGAGCGTGCTATCATCACCCTTTGTCTTTGTCCTCCTGATAGTTTTCCTATCTTTTCATTTGCGAACTTATCCATTGTAACTTTTTCTAAAGCTCCCATAGCACATATCTTATCTTCTTTACTATATCCAAAATATGTTTTTCTTTTTGAATTATGTCCCATAAGTACAACTTCTAAAACTGTTATTGGAAAGTCTATATTTACATTAGTATTTTGTGGAACATATCCGATATTGTTTCTATTTTGTTTTGTTCCAAATAACTTAACATCTCCAGATTTTGGCTGAAGAAGTCCCAGTATTAGTTTTAAAAGTGTTGATTTTCCGCCTCCATTTGGACCGATGATTGCTAAAAAATCATTTTTTTCAACAACTAAGTTAATATTTTCTAATACATTTTGTTTATCATATCCAAATGTCAAATCTTTAATTTCTAGTATTTTAGACATATGTTTTTTATCCTTTGAATTATATGAAGTTTAGTAGATAAATACTTAGATTTAACTTATCTGTTTTAAACTAAACTTAATTAAAATAAAAGTAGTATATTTATATTCAAAAGGAGTTTTAAATGAAGAGATTAAAGTATTTACTTTTACCATTTATATCTATACTATTTTTATCAAATTGTGGAGATAGTAATAATTCTACTAAAAAAGAGACCATACTATCCCAAGAGTCAACTATCCTTAAAACCACAAACAATGATGAGATTTTAGAATTTCCATCTTTACCAGGTATAGATTTCAAACCATCTGATACCCTTGAAGTAAAGTAAG
>JAYEPD010000024.1:0-3628 GCA_034723675.1 Campylobacterota bacterium | reverse complement strand
CTTTTTCGTCCAGCTTCAAGTATTTTTGTAACATCTAATGTATTTTGAATAGTTGGTAAAGTTTTGTTAAACTCTTTTAATTTAGAACTATCTTCTTTTATCTGTATTGAGCTTTTTATAAAAGTCTCTATACTTTTATAGCCATAACCATTTTGTCCTGCAAACTTACCATCTCTTGGTGTATATTTCATAAACAATGGATTTGAGCTTTTAAAACCATTATTATCAGTACTAAGAGTGTATCCCCTGTGTGCTTGGTCTATATTTATCTCACCTTTATGACCCATATAAAAAAATCTTTGTTGAGAATGGACATCAGCTGGTGGGGCTATCCATGAAGCTGTATGTATGCTACACCCTTTACTTTTAGTTTTTATATTTTCCCATTCTACTGTTAAAGTTATAGTATCCTCTACAACTCTTTTTAGTTTTTTATCTGCTACTCCTGTTGAAGCAGTTGCTGTCACGCTAATAGGTTTGGCTATTTTCTCTAAAGACCAACATAAAAAATCAATATGATGTGAGTTTAAATAGTAGCTTATATCACTAGATATTCCTGCCCATGAACTAAAAGTATCAAGTTGTGACTTTGGTTGTGACATATAACTATTGAAATATGAAAAGTCACCATAAGAGTTTATGTTATCTCTTGCATCACTGTAGATAGGATCAAATCTTTTATGAACTTCAAGCATAAGTAAAAGGTTGTTTTTAGTGGCTAATTTCTGTAATTTTGTATGTTCTTTGGTTGTTTTTACAAGAGGTTTAGCTACAAGTGTATGGATACCTGCTTTTAAACAATCTTTTGTTATAGCATAGTGTGTATCATCAGGGGTAAATATAAGTGCAACTGAACCTTTTTTTAAAGTTTTTAGGGCATCTTTATAGGCAGTATCACTTTTTTGATTTTCTTTTGGAAAAGATATAAAAGATGTATCTAAAGTTGGGTAAGATTTTTTCATATTAGTATTAAAATGTTTACGAATTAAATCAAACCGATTTGCATCTCTACCTGATAATATAATATTGTTTATAAAACCCTTCTCTCTTAAATCAAATAAACTAAGTGCAATAACCCCTAGTGATTTATCAGAGTTTGCCATACTTTGACCACTTAATCCTGTGACATACTCTCCTATTCCTATAACTAAAACATCAACCATAACAAAACCCCTTATACACTCTCATCTATCATCTCAACTACTCCTGCTTTAATCCCTAACTTTTTTAGTTGGATTTGCGATCTTTCATCTTTTGATGCCATCTTCTTTTGATGGTAAATCTCTCTTTGTTTAGAGTCCCACTTAGTTGTCCAAACTACACTTGATAATTCAATAACTTTGGCTTTCATTTCATCTTTTTTTAGACTTTGAAGAAGCGATATAGTAACCACCTCTTCTATACCACCTGGTATCTTCTCTAGGTTACCACTTGAAATGCTTAAAAAACCTGTAAGTCCAAGCTTTTCTATATCCCATAGGGCTAGTGTATTCCACGGAGTATTCCATCCATCAATAGTAGATATTTTTTTAAGATGACCATGTCTTGTATGAAGTTTAGCTCCAACTACTAAAGTATCATTGTTTAGGTGTTTTTCAAGTTTTAACACATCATTTGAAGATATTTCAACTTCAATACTTTGAAACAATAACTCTTTTGCACCCATCGATAAAGCTTTCTCTACTAAAAGATTTAAAGGTTGAGTGAAACTTATCCAAGGTGTTATTTGAAATATCTGTATCTTATCTTTAAAGTATTCTTTAGCGTCTTGTATAGATTTTAAATATTTTGTATCAACAACTACTATCAAAAAATCACAATATGTCAAAACATGATCACACCAATCTTTTATACTCTTAGTATCGATAACTTTGTCTTCGTTTGTTGTATGTAATCTTGTTGCAACAATTCTCATAATACTAGAGTGCCTTTTTCTAATTTTGAGTATAACTCTTCTGTTAATAGAGTATATCTTTTGTTTATTAAAATATAATGAGGAGTTGTCTTGTATTTACTTAAGTTTTGAGAACTTAAAATATTTTTTTGTATTTTTAAAGTTGTTGTTGTTTTATGTATAGTATTTTCTATTTTTATAAAATATGGCATGGCATAAGATGCAAGTTTATTTTCAATACTATTATAAAATAAATTAGCATCAAATTTATCACTTGTAACAATAGAAACCATACCTATTTTACCCTCTATATTTTTAAGCTCTATCCCATAAGCAATTACTTCATCAAACTTATTGTTTTGATTTATGATATTTTCAATATCAACACAAGATATATTTTCCCCTTTATATCTAAAAGTATCTCCAACTCTCTCTTTAAAAGTATAAAAACCTTCATCATTTACTTCAAGTATATCACCACTCTTCCACCAAACATCACCTTTTTTTAAAACATCTCTTTGAAGTTTAGATTCATCAAGACTGCTATCAAGATAACCTTTATATCTACTGCTTGGAACTAAAAAAAGTGCTTCACCATTTTGTAAAATCATATCTTTTACTTTTTCATCATCAATAGGTAAGTAACCACAATAACCTGTTTTATTAAACCAGTTAGTTAAAGCACCAGCAGGCATCTCTGTAGCTCCAAAGTGTTCAACTACATGCTTGATATTGTATCTCTTTACTGTTTCTTCCCATAGTGTTGTATTTAAACCATTTCCAAATATGACTTTTAGATAGTTGTTTGGATTTGTTTTATGAGTATTTAATATATATCGAAAAAGTTCCCCTATATAAACCATATGGCTACACTTATATCTGTTTATATCATCAAAAAACTTTGAAACTGAAAACTTAATTCTTATTGTTGCAGTGGCTTTTGCATATATCACACTAGAAAAAGCAACTGCTAAGGCATTGCCATGATAAAGAGGGAGTGGTATATAACAGTTGTCATTTTCATCCATAGCTGTTCTTAAACTCCAAGCGATTCCAGCACCTATCATCCTTCTGTGTGAAAATAAAGCACCTTTACTAGGACCACTTGTACCACTTGTAAATATAACAAAAGCTGGGTCATCTAATGATGTTTTAGTAGGTGATATTTTTGCTTCAGGTAAAGCAATAGAGGTTTTTAATATATCTTGAATATTATAATTTAATAAACCATCTATTGGATTTCCAAATACTACTTTGATATCATTGTTAGTTGCTATATCTTCAAGTCTATTTTTTGGTTCTCTGTTGTTAAATAAAACTGCTAGTTTATTTGCTTTGTTTATAGCAATAATAGTTGCTAAAAAATAGAAGCTATTGTGATAATTTACCCCTATCTTATATTGTTCAATATTTTGTAAAATGAAGTTTTTTATATTATTTGAAGCTTGTTCTAATTGTTGATATGTGTAAGTGGTATTGGTATCAACCTCATTTATTACTATTTTATTTGGATTTTTAGAAGAGTTTTCGGAGAATATTGTTGTCCAGTTTGTAGTTTTATTTATATCTATTGTATCCCAGCATCTCTTTTCATCTTCTTGCATAGAGTAATATAACTTATCTATCCCAGATAAAGTATCGTTTTGTTTATAAATAGAGTTTATAAGTTCAGTTTTCATTTGCGAAAGTATAACATAGATAGCTTAATTGTCAGTTCAATCTATTGGGTTGAAC
>JAYEPD010000023.1:0-3661 GCA_034723675.1 Campylobacterota bacterium | reverse complement strand
AAATGCAGTTGTAGCAGCTTGTAGTGTTGTTACAAAAAATGTTCCTAAAAATGCAATAGTAGCAGGAAATCCAGCAAAACTGATAAAATACACAAACAGAGACTTAACAATACTAGAAAAAATAAAATATTTTCTAAAAATAGGAGAATTTAGATGAATATAAAAAACCTACTTATCAAACTATCAAAAAACCAAACTATGATAAATCTAGCAAATAAGATTTTCAAATACTTCCCAAATCTAAAATATACACTTATAGATTATGTATATAGTTATCCAAAACAAAGAAACAATACAGTAAAATACCAAAACAATTTCCTAGAAAAGATAAAAGAGGAGATAGAAGAGTTAAAAGATGTTATTTAATAGTTTTGAGTTTATATTTATGTTTTTACCACTTACTTTTATAGTATATTTCTATCTAAACCACAAAAGATTAACCGTAGCTAGCAAAGGTTTTCTAGTATTTACAAGTTTAGTATTTTATAGCTGGTGGAACATCATATATCTACCACTAATACTAAGCTCAATGCTTTTTAACTATATCATAGGTAATACTTTGGCCCAAGAGTTAAAAAACAAAAAAAGATTTTCAAAAAAAAGTATCTTGATTTTTGGAATTATTGCAAATATTAGTTTATTAGCCTATTTCAAATATGCAGATTTTTTTATAGAAAACTTAAACTTTATGACAAACTCATCAATTGATTTATTGAATCTAGCATTGCCATTAGCTATATCATTTTTTACATTTCAACAAATAGCATATCTAGTAGATAGTTATAGAAGTGAAACAAAAGAGTATGATTTTTTAAACTACGCAGTTTTTGTAACCTTCTTCCCTCAACTTATAGCAGGACCAATAGTCCACCACAAAGAGATGATGCCACAGTTTGAACTACCAAAAAATAAGATTTTAAACTACAACAACATAGCAGCAGGTCTATTTATATTTTCAATTGGACTATTCAAAAAAGTGGTTATAGCAGATACTTTTGCAATATGGGCAACTGCAGGATTTGATACAGCAACAACACTCAACTTTTTTGAAGCATGGGGTACCTCTCTATCTTATACCTTTCAGTTATATTTTGATTTTAGCGGATATACAGATATGGCTGTAGGATTAGCACTTTTATTCAATATAAAATTACCAGTAAACTTCAACAGTCCATATAAAGCTACAAATATTCAGGACTTTTGGAGAAGATGGCATATCACTCTTAGTAGGTTTTTAAGAGACTATATCTATATACCTTTAGGAGGAAGTAGAGTTTCTAGTTTTAGAATATACTCAAACCTTATGACCACATTTATAATAGGTGGATTATGGCACGGTGCTGGTTGGACTTTTATCTTTTGGGGATTTTTACATGGAATAGCATTGGTTATTCATAGAATATGGTCAAGTTTAGGTTTTAAACTTCATATATGGCTAGCTTGGTTTATCACCTTTAACTTTATAAATATATCATGGGTCTTTTTTAGAGCAAAAGAGTGGGACGATGCTATAAAAGTATTAAGTGCGATGTTTAGTTTTAGTTCCATAGGTATCTCAAAAGAGTTGGCTTCATTTATCAATTATATAAATCCTTTGTCACAGTATCAAAAAGTCAGTTATATTGATTTTGGTTCTATTGTTTCGATACAAACACTCCAGATGATTATAGTTGCTTTTTTAGTAGTTTTACTTTCAAAAAACTCTCAACAAATAGTTGAAAACTTTAAATTCAAATGGTACCAAGCATTTTTTATACTGTTTACATTATGGTGTCTACACTATATGTCACTTACAAGTATAACATCACAATTTTTATATTTTAATTTTTAGGTAAACAATGAGAAAAATAAAACAAGCAAAAAGATTTGTTAAACTAACACTATCATTAGTTATTTTAACACCACTATTTTATATCCTTTCATATCACTATATAGGTATACAAGATATATCTATAAGCCACTCCTACAAACAATTTTTACTACAACACACAAAAGCTCAACGGTTGATTATAGAAAGTGGTTCAAACTCAGGATTTGCATTTGATACTTATGCTTTAGAAAAAGAGTTCAAGATACAAACGATAAATCTAGCAGATGCAGCATCCTATCCACTAAAACAAAAGTTGTTACGACTTGAAAGATATATAAAAAAAGATGATATAGTTATACTACCTTTAGAGTGGAAATATTATAGTAGGGAAAATATAGCAAATATATTTGTCAACAATCTTTTAGGTAAATTAAATTTTTATTACACTTTTGACACTTATAAAGATGAACTAAACCAAATACAAAATACCCCTTTTATAAATTATATACAAAATATAGAAAAAAAGAGCAGATATATAAGAAAGCAAGATAGATACCTACCAAACCATCTATTAAGATTTGATCAAAACGATAGAGGTAGTTTAAAAACAGATGCAAAATTTAATTATAAAGATAAAAGAACCTGTGATGAGTATATTTTTATTTCTCAACTTAAAAATGGTTTTAAAATCTCAAGCTTATTTAAAGAAAATATGAAACTAATAAAAAGAATCCAAAAAAAATCAAAAGCAGTTATATTTTTATGGCCAACAGTAGCAGGTGACAACTGCTATAGATCAATAGATAAAAATAAACTAGATAACTTTATAGTAAAAATAAAAGATTACTTATCACAAAACAATATTAAAATATTAGGCGACCCATATTTAAATAAATTTACCACAAAAGATATCCTAAATACATATTATCATATCAACCCAAGTGCAACAAAAATAAGAACACAACAGATGATAAATATTTTAAAAAACTCACAATTTAGTGATATTTTCACCTCAAATGATAAATACAGTTATATAAAAAACCTAAAAGAGACAAAAAATCATATATTAAGTTTACTAAAACCGTACAACAAAAAAGAGATACAAGCACATAAATCATCTAAGTTAGTTTTTAAAGATTTCCAAAAACCAGAAAAAGAGTTCATCTGGTCAAAGAATAAAATGTCAGAAATAAGTTTCAAATCATATCCACAAAACATAAAAGGAACTCTAAACCTAAATATAAACACACTAGGAAAACAAAACATAAAAGCAACTATAAATGACACTTATATAGGGGAGAAAACAACAAATGGAAAAAACAAAACCCTGATATTTGATTTCAATCCAAATATTTTAAATAAAGATAAAATAAACACAATAAAATTTGAATACTCAAATCCACATAGACCAAATAACAAAGACAAAAGAATATTAGCAATGGCACTAAAGTCATTATCAATAAATTAAAGGAAAACAATGCAAATATTTGCCATCTCACTACTGTTTTTAACACTAGCAATATTATCTATGAACTACAAAGAAAAAAATAGTTTTAGGATTCTTATTGAAAGTTTTTTAATATTTCTTTTTGGAGTATTTTCACTGTTGTATTTAATTTCAGATTATTTTACAGGTGAAGGTATAAACAGCGTAGTAATTTCAACATTAAAACTAGGTGTTCTAGATGCAGGTTTTCAAGAGTATTTACTATTGATTTTAGTAGGAATATTTGCATTTATATTTTTATTTGTTTTTGCATTTTTTTATCATAAACGATTAAAAAACATCTCTATATCAAAGCCCCAAAGACTAAAAGGCTTTATCCACAATGGTTTTTTTATTTTGGCTTT
>JAYEPD010000022.1:0-3677 GCA_034723675.1 Campylobacterota bacterium | reverse complement strand
AGGTATAATTAAAATGGATTTAAATAACAATGCTATATTTATAGCAGATTCACATTATAATAGTTCTAGAAAAACATTATATAACTTGTTGATATACATAGATAAAGAAGAAGATATAAAACAACTTTTTTTAATGGGGGATATATTTGATTTTTTATCATATGAGATAGAATATTTTAAAAAAGTAAATAAAGATATTATTGAACTTATAAATTTAATGTCAAATAGTATTGATATTATATACTTTGAGGGAAATCATGATTTTAATTTAAAAAAGATATTTCCAAATATTACAGTTATTTCAAGAGACTTACAACCTTTGTATATAAAAAATAACAATACTAACATAGCTTTAGCACATGGAGATATATTTACACCACTAAGTTATAATATATTTACAACTATATTAAGAGATAACTATTTTTTAAGATTTTTAAATTTTATAGATATAAATAATTTTATCTCCAAATATTTTGAAAAAAAACTAAAATTAAAAGTTATTTGTCATCAACAAGAAAACTATGATAAATTTATTAAAAATAGAATAAAAAATTATGGTGTAGATTTAGTTATAGAGGGTCATTTTCATCAAGGTTATTTAAGTGAAAGATATATCAATATACCATCTTTAGCTTGTGATAATAGATATATGAGATATGAAAATAAACAGTTTAATTTTTTTAAGGTATAATATCTTATGGATAATTACGAATACACACAACTTTTAAAAACACTAAATCAAAAATTAAATAATATTGAATCAATTTTAAAACCAGATGAGATAGAAAATAGACTTACTGAAATTAGTAATATAGAACAAGAACCAGAGTTTTGGACTAATCAAGAAAAAGCTACTAAAATTGGTCAAGAAAAAAATAGACTTTTAAGTAAACTAACTAAATTTAACAAAGCAAATGAAGCAATAGCTGATGCCAATGAACTTTATGATATGGCAGTTGATGAAAAAGATGAAGAGACTATAGAGACACTTTTTGAAGAGTCTACTACACTTGAAGATATACTTAAACAAACAGAGATAGAGGTTATGTTAAGTGGAATAGATGATGGGAGTAATGCTATTGTTTCTATCCATCCAGGAGCTGGAGGAACAGAGTCTTGTGACTGGGCAAATATGCTTTATCGTATGTATCTTAGATGGGCAGAGAGAAAAGGTTTTAAAGTTGAAATCTTAGATTATCAAAGTGGAGATGAAGCTGGTATAAAAGATGTGAGTATTATTATAAGTGGGATAAATGCTTATGGATATTTAAAAACAGAAAATGGTATACACCGCTTGGTGCGAATTAGTCCATTTGATTCTAATGCAAAAAGACATACCTCTTTTGCTTCTGTTATGGTAAGCCCAGAGGTGGATGATAATATTGATATAGAAGTTGAAGATAAAGATATACGAATTGATACATATAGAGCTTCAGGAGCTGGTGGACAACATGTAAATAAAACAGAATCAGCTATTCGTATAACACATATAGAGACAAATATAGTTGTTCAATGTCAAAATGATAGAAGTCAACATAAAAATAAAGCAAGTGCTATGAAGATGTTAAAGTCAAGACTTTATGAATTAGAATTGGAAAAACAAGCAGCCCAAAAACAAGGTATCTCAAAAAGTGAAATAGGGTGGGGACATCAAATAAGATCGTATGTTATGCAACCGTATCAGCAGATAAAAGATACACGAAGTAACATAGGATACTCTAATGTTGATGCAATACTTGATGGTGATCTTGATAAGATGATTGAAGATGTTTTAATAGCACAAAGTATATAATAAAGATTGTAAATGAAAAAAATATTAAGTGTAGATGGCAATTTAATCAACAGCAAAATAATAGAGCAAGATATAAAGGTATATTTTGAATCTATTGATGAAGAGTTTGAGTTTTTTTGTGGCACAAAATCCACAAAATACAATGGATATATTAAATGAATACAATATTGATATAATATTCTTAGATATTTCAGCAAAACAATTTGATGGTATAAAACTATTAAAACATATAAAAAAACAGCCAATTAGACAATCAAAGATTGTAGGGGTGACTGTTTTAGATGATCATACTTATAGATTTGAAGCATTGAAATTAAAAGTTTTTAGATATATTTATAAGCCATATGATAATAAAGAGATTCAAACATTATTGGAAAAGTTTTTCAATAAAAACTATTACAATAAAGAGATAAATAGAACAAATAACTTTATTAATATAGAAGATATAGATAAAACTACTGAAAAAAGTATTGACTATGAAGATAAAACAACACATGAAAAGGAGTTGTTGGATAACTATAACAATCTACATCAAAAAACATCTGCAAAAGATTTTTTAGACTCATATGATGAGTGGGGTGTTGATATAGAAGATTTAAATGATCTTGAGATGGCATTGGATAGACTTATGATGAGTATAATGATGGACAATGACTTTAAAGGGGCATTACCTGATATACTAAGTATATTAGAAACATATAACAAGTTTTTATTTATATTTACAGAGTTTGATGAGCTTAGCAAAGTTGTATACTCAATAGTTATTTTATTAAGAGAGATAAACTTTGAAAAAATCCCAAGCGAAACTATGGTATCGAAACTTGTACTTACTACTATTCAAGATTTGGTTGAGTGGAAAGAGAGAGTCTTTATAGCACAAGATTGTAAAGATGTTTATTATATAAATGACCCAATTTTAAATAGTTATGTTCAACTACAAGACTTATTATCTTAAACAGTTATTTTGTTTTTGATTATATCTTCTAGTTTCTCAAAACTTTTTTCTAAAGTGTAGTCTAAACTCATATCATAATTTGTATTTTGTATATATTTTAATTCACTTTTATTTAATAATAATGAATCTATTTTATACTGTGTACTTCTGTCATTTTCCCCTTGTATAGTAGAAAAAGTATCAAGTATATTTGCAGCATAGTTAGAATCAGATATAAAAACTGCACTTTTATAGTACATAGCTTTGAGAACATTTGAAGCAAAGTATTTTTGTTTTGTAGGAATTATGAGTATATCAGAAGCTATAAATAGCTCATCTTTATCTTTATAATCCTCTAAAAACATATATGTAAAATTTAATTTAGATCTATTCATCTGAAGTCTTAATGGCTCTATCTCTTTATAAGTTGATTCTATGATAACTATAAAGTTATTTTCACTAACTCCAGATACTATTTCAAGAAATTTTTTAATACCATTTTTAGCTAAGTTTTTACTTGTAAAAAGTATGATTTTATCTTTTTTTTCTATATCATATCTATTTTTAAAATCTTTTTTTATCTCTTTATTATATGCTATATTTTTATTTACATACGGATATATAACTTCAATTTTATCTTGAGATATATCATCGATTTTATTTAAGATGTTTTCTTTTACTTCAGGTGCATTTACTATAACAATTTTTGATTTTTTTATTAAGTCTATAGATTTTTTATCTAGCATACCTTTATGAAAATAGATGTCAGGTATATTTTCATCTTTATTTAAAAGTCTTTGTAGAAATGAAGACTCTTTATAATATTCAATCTTATGGTGTTCTTCTAATTTTAAAATAAGTTTAGTTTTTTGGTTGATTGCTATTTTAATACTATTCATAAAAGAATAGTATTAAAAAAATGATTAAAGTTATGTTAGCTCAATCATCACT
>JAYEPD010000021.1:0-16999 GCA_034723675.1 Campylobacterota bacterium | reverse complement strand
TTTATTATCTTATTTATTTTCAGGAAATATATTAGTTTAATATTATTTAAAGGATTGAGCTAAATTTCCAATTATTAAAAACCAACCATCAATAATGATAAAAAATATTAACTTGATAGGTAAGGAGATCATAACAGGGGGTAACATCATCATACCTAAACTCATTAAAATAGAAGCAACAATTATATCAATAACTAAAAATGGTAAAAATACCAAAAAGCCTATCTCAAATGCTGTTCTCAATTCACTTACAATAAATGCAGGCATAAGTAAAGTCAATGATACATCTTCTATATTTTTAGGATTTTCCTCTTTTTTTATACGATAGAAAAGAGCTAGATCTTTTTCTCTTGTGTTTTTAATCATAAATTCTTTAAATGGTCCAACACTTTCATCAAATGCAACTTCATAATTTATAGTTTCATTCATATATGGTTGTATTCCATTTTCCCAAGCTTTTTTTGCATAAGGCTCCATAATAAAAAATGTCAATATTAAACTTAGTGATATAATAATTTGATTTGGAGGTGATTGTTGTAAACCTAAAGCTTGTCTTAAAAGTCCAAAAACTATTATAAGTCTTGTAAAGCTTGTAACCATAAGCAATAAAGTTGGTGCTAAAACAAATAGCATTAATATAACAGCAATATTGATAGTTTTTACAAATTGTGCAGGATTTTCAACAGCAGCAACAGATAAGTTTACCAAAGGTGTATCTTCTGCACCAAACAATGATATAGTAGTTAATGATAAAAATATAAAAATAGACTTAATTCGCATTATTTAAAAAACCTTTATTTAAAATTGAACATAGTTTTGTCCCATATAAATATATATTCCATGATATATATATCCATAAAAAGAAAAATAGTGCAACACTAAAAGAGCCATAGATTGTTGCATATGTTGTATTTGTAGCAACATAATATCCAAACAAACTTTTTGTAATACTTAATGAAATTAGTGTTACA
This sequence comes from Campylobacterota bacterium, assembly GCA_034723675.1. GTDB lineage: Bacteria > Campylobacterota > Campylobacteria > Campylobacterales > Arcobacteraceae > JAIOSF01. The sequence goes on along the minus strand of JAYEPD010000021.1, from coordinate 16,028 downwards.
AAACTTGCTATTGCGGATGAACTAAATTTTATTTTAGTGTTTGCAGATAAAATAAATAATATTATAAACATTATCCAAACAAATAAGAAAGTAAATATCTCTAATGAAAATGTAAAATTAGTAAGTTTTGATAGTGTTGATATAAATACAAAAATAAATAATAAGAATGGTATAAAAATTAAAAAACCCAAATACAAAAAAAATAGTTTATATATAGCTCTTGGTTTAGAGTTATATATTTTATTTATAATATGTTCATAGTCTTTAAAGAACATTGTAAATACAAATAAAAGATAAAATATACCAATATTTCCAAGTTTATTTGTATTACTTAAAAAGATTTCAAGTTGATATGCTAAAGATTCAGATTGAGTAGGATTTATAAAGTCTAAAACATACAACATAATAGTATCTTTGTGTATATGAAATTCTGGTAATGAACTTACTACAACAATTAATAGTGCAATTAAAGGTAAAATAGAAAAAATTGTAAAAAAACTTAAGCTAGCTGAATAATATGGAGTATCATCATTAAAAAAGCTAAATATATTTATAATTTTTTTTTTCAATTAATCAAGACCCATTTTAAAAGGATTTAGTATATTATTTGGATCAAATGCTTTTTTTATTGTTTTAAAAAGATTCATTTCTGCTTCATTAAAAGCTATATCCATATAAGGTGCTTTTGCTGTTCCTATACCATGTTCACCACTTAAAGTACCCTCTAAGTCAACAACATATTGAAAAATCTCTTCTATTGCTTTATGTCCATCTTCCATCTGTTTTTTATCATTTTTATCTTTTACCATAACATTTACATGTATATTTCCATCTCCTGCATGTCCAAAACATGGTACTAACATATTGTACTTTTTACCTATATCGTAAATTCCATTTAACGCAATAGGAAGTTTACTTCTAGGTACAGAAATATCTTCATTTAGTTTTTTAGTACCAAATATTGTAATTGCTGGACTTGCATTTCTTCTTGCGTACCATAACTCTTTTGCATGTTCATCATCTCTTGCAATGATAAAATCACTTGCTCCATTTTCTTTAAATGATTGTTCTAATGTTTTAAGTTGAAAAGCAATCTCATCATCTAAGTTTCCATCAACATCACCAACTAAAATAGCACCTGCATGTTCAGGTAAATCAATATTTAGTTTTTCTCTTAATGCTTTGATAACTAAAGCATCTAAAAACTCCATTGCTACAGGATTAGCACCAGAGGCAAGGGATTTAAATACTGCATTCATAGCACTATTTACATCAGGAAAGATTCCCATATAAGTTTTTTTATATTTTGGTTTTGGGATTAGTTTTAGTGTTATTTGGGTTATAACTGCAAGTGTACCTTCTGAAGCTGTTAAGATACCAGCTATGTTATATCCTGCAACATCTTTTATTGTTTTTTTACCTGCTTGAATTATATCTCCATTTGGTAAAACAGCACGAAGAGCCATAACATAATCTTTTGTTATTCCATACTTAGCTGCTCTCATACCACCTGCATTTTCACTAACATTTCCACCTAATGTGCTGTACTCTTCACTAGCTGGATCTGGTGGGTAAAATAGTCCAACTTCTTGGGCAGCTTTTTGTAGATCCATATTTATCATCCCAGGTTGAACTATTGCCAACATATTTTGCATATCTATCTCAATAAGCTTATTCATATGCTTTTCTAAACTAAGGATTATGCCCCCACTTGCAGGTAAAGCACCACCAGTAAATCCACTTCCAGCACCTCTTGGAACTATAATAATTTTGTTTTCATTACAGTATGATAATATTTTTGATATATCATCTTCAGTTCTAGGAAAAACTACAGCATCAGGTTCAAATCTTGATTTTGTAGCATCATAACAATATGCTATAAGATGTGCTTTATCACTTTTTATATTTTCATCTCCAACTATTTGTGAAAGTTGTTCTAAATGTTTTTTATCTATCATTATTTATATCCCTAATAATCTTGAATAATATTTGTTATAGTTTGCTATTTTTTCTTCTCCAAAGTCCCAAAAACCTCTTTCTATCTCTTTTATTTTTGTTAAAAAAGGAGATTTTGTTTCATTATTATTTATATCTAAATTTATTGTATCTATTACTTTAAAAGTTAAACTATCTAAAATATATAAATCATTTTTTATAACAATGAATATAGTACCTATTTGATGGTTTTTAGTAAATTCTTGAATATCTTCTTTTTTAGGAATAGGTGTATTTGTTAGTTTTAAATGAGCTGCAAAATAATCCTCATTTAGAAAGTTTTGATTAGGATATTTCTCTTTTAATATATTTTTAGAAGTAGTATTTGGTACTATCATTAAACTTGTATTGTAAAGGTGATTTAATACAAACATATCACCATTTTGTGGTTTTCGTTTAGATGTAGCGATACTATCTTGAGGTAATAGATTGTTATTTATGAACTTTACTATTGAAAATTTGTCATTTGATTGAGTTACTGTAGCAATATTTAATATGATACTATTATCACCAATTTGTTGTACTATTATACCACTTTGACCAATTTTAATATCACCTTTATATATCTTACAATCTTTTGTTGTAACTTCTGATATTTTGGTACTTGCTGTATTTAAATTAGTATTTGCATATAAAAAATTTAAACTTAAAAGTATAAATAATATAATTTTCATTTAATTCCTTGTATTTGTTATAAGAAAGATATTTTATCAAAATACTCTTTGTAAAATGGTAAAGTGACAGAGTTAAAACTATCTTTATCTTTAAAAAGATTTATATACCACTCGTATTTTATATCTTTTTGTTTAAGAGTATTTTGAGAAAGTAGGGTGTCATTTATACTACCTAAGTTACTTGGACTTATAAGTATAACTTTTGCATTAAACTTTTTTTGAAAAATTTTAATTAAATCAATCATAAAAAAATCAATATCAATAGGTACCATCAATCCCCCAGCTCCTTCAACTATTAAAGTGTCACAAAATTTTAAAAGGTAAGTTGCTTTTTTTAAAATATATTCTATATCTATATTAGTATTTTCTTTAGCTATAAAAGGGGCTGCTGCTAAAGGGAATTTGTATGGTACTACATTGTCTAAATCTACTTTAAAATTAGGATTTAATTCTTTTGCAATATTTAAAAGTTTTGAACCATCTGCTGGTGTATCTATAACTCCTGTTTCAATAGGTTTGAAGTATCCTACTTTTATTTTGTCATTTGAGAGTTTTTTTAAAAAAACTTCACTAGCATAACTTTTACCAACATCAGTATTTGTTGCTGTTATAAAATATATCTCTTTTTTCATTTTAATTGTATCTATAATCTTGCTAAATCTTGAACTATTTTTTTAGCTTCGTTTTCATCAAAGTAGATATTTCTTGAAAGTTCACTATTTAATTTTTGTAAATATTGCTTTTTTAAAGTAAGCCTATCTTCCTCTTTGCAATTTTTTAGTATATCTTCTAACTCTTTTTTATATGAATTGATAAGTTCGTATTTCTTTTGTGCAGTTGGTTTAATATTTTTTTTATTTTTATAAATTAAGAATAAAAGTATTATTAAAAGTAAAATTGATAATACTATTTCCATTTATGTTATAACTCCATTCTTATTTGTGTAGTACCTGTAGTACAAAACTCTTCATCTATATTTTTTGCTATTTGTTTAAAATCTATATCTTGAACAGTTTGTAAACTATCTAGGATTTGTTTCTTACCTGTAACTAATTCTTTACTTTTTATACCATGAGATATTGATAAACTAGCTTCTATAAAAGCAGATAGTTTATCACACTGTTTCAGAGCTTTTCCATCTATGGCATCATATTTGTCAAGATTGTAGCTACTCATATTTTCAACAACTTTTATTTTTCCATCTATTTTAATTTTATTTTCAAATTCATCTTTATAGTTATTGTCATCAAGTCCCAATATATAAGAAAACTCTTTTTTTAGATTAAGAGGAATATTTGGCATAATTTTATCCTCTATTTGTATCACTTCAAATTGTGCTATAATATCAGCTAATTCATCTACACTATATTTTACAGGACTTATTATATCTCTTGTAAGTGCTTCAGGCAAATCATGAAATAGTGCTACATAAAAGTTATTTTCCAGTCTTTTAGGACAAGCATTTACTTCTAAAGAGTAAAAATATCCAAATATAGCAACAGTAAGCATATGTCCCAAAACAGAAGTTTCAGGTATTCGTGGTGTTTGAGCCCATCTTTTTTGAAATCGCAGTCGTCCACTTAAGTCTATGATTTTTGCTAATTTTTTATTTAAGGCAATTTTTCGAACACCAATAAGTTCATAATAATCCTCTATCTCCTCTTCAACCTCTTTTTTAACTTCATCTATATCATTTAAAAATTGACTTGTTTGATATACTATACCAAATTCCCATTTTGTAGCAAGATAAGATGCTGCTTTTAAAATAAACCTCTCTTTTTTATATATAGTTTCATCTTGAAGATACTCTTTAAACTTTTGTAAAAAAAGACCGTCATCTATATCTTTTAGTGAATTTTCTAGTTTTGAGATGACCCAATTGTTGATTTCAGTACCTTTTTGTTGTAAAGCTTTTCTAAATACATCTGGTCTTATATCAGTTACAACTACTCTTCTTAAGAACTCAAATATTCCAGCTTCTATTAAGTGTGTAAAGTTTATATTGTCTTCAAGTTTTGCTATAAAATAAGCTATTATAAACTTATGTGCTTGTTTATCTAACTCAACTAGATCAACCATTCGTGGGTAGTCGTTCCATCTTTGAATAGAAGCAGAACTAAATATATAATCAACTATTTTTGGATTTATCATATTTTTCTATCTTTTGATCATTTGAAGATATAGTTTCATCTTTATCTCCTCTACCTATTAGATATTTGCCAAACATCATAGCAGCAACAGTACCTAATACAACAGCATATACAACCCAATCAGAATATGGTTCAGGTCTTACCATAATTATACTCTACAACTTACAATTTTAGATAGAGCATCTATTTTATCTACTCTACCTTTATGTCTTCCACCCTCAAATGAGTGTGTATTCCATGCATCAACAATAGATTCAACCATACCCTCTCCACTTACTCTTTCACCTAAACATAATACATTTGCATCATTGTGTTCTCTTGCCATTTTTGCTGAGTATTCATTGTGACATAGTGCTGCTCTTATACCATCAAACTTATTAGCAGACATAGACATCCCTATACCACTACCACAAATTAAAATTCCTTTGCTATTTTGATCTTTTAAAACAGCTTCACAAACTTTGGCTGCGAAATCTGGATAATCAACTCTATCTTTAGAAAATGGACCCATATCAATCACTTCATGACCTTTTTTTTCAAAAAGCTCTTTAACAAATGATTTGAAATCAACTCCTGCATGATCTGCACCTATATAATAAGTCATATTAATATATCCCCTCTTTGTGATTTATATCACTTTTTATATATTTTGTATTTTCTAAACTTTTAGGTGTCTGAAATACTCTATCCCATCTAATTTTATAATCTTCATCCCAAGAGAAGTATATAAACCAAGGTTTACCAACAATATATTTATATTTAACTGTTCCCCAAAATCTACTGTCATTACTATGATCTCTATTATCACCCATCATAAAGTATTCACCTTTTGGAACCTCTATAGGAATCATATTAAATATTTGTTTGTATGGTGTATTTGATTGTGTTACTTTGTTGTCATTATGGATACCTGGGTGTTCTTTTTTATATGGGTTTTCTACAAATAACTTATCACCTAATTTAGCTATGTTATAACCTTGAAAATTTTTGATTATATATTCATTACCTTCATTATGATGAATATATAACTTTTTGTCTCTTAAAAAAAGTATATCTCCACCTTTTGCTACACATCTTTTAACATAATGAATCTTTTCATCATGTGGGTATCTAAATACAACAATATCGCCTCTTTTTGGTTTAGGACCCTCTATTAAGTGACCATTATCATTAAAATCAGGTAATACTTGTACCTCTAACCAAGGAAGTCTTGGTGTTGGTATACCGTAAGAAAACTTTTTAACAAAAAGCATATCACCTATTAAAAGTGAGTTCTTCATACTTCCACTGGGTATTACAAAAGCTTGTGCTATAAAAAATATGATACCAAGAACAATCACTACAGTTCCTGTCCAAGTTCCACTCCATTGATAAAGTTTTTTAAGTTTTTCCATTATTTACTCTCACATTTTCTATTTTCTGCTGCTTTTATTGTGTTTTTAAGAAGCATAGCAATTGTCATTGGACCAACACCTCCTGGGCTTGGTGTAATATATGAACATTTTGGACTTACATTCTCAAAATCAACATCCCCTACAAGTTTTCCACTTTCTAGTCTACTTACGCCAATATCTACAATTATTGCACCATCTTTTACCATATCTTTAGTGATTAAATTTATTACACCAACTCCAACACAAATAATATCAGCATTTAGAGTATGTGCTTTTAAATCATCAGTATAAATATGACAAATATCAACAGTTGCATGAGCATTTAACATCAATGTAGCCATAGGTTTACCAACTATGTTAGAAGCTCCTACTACACATACATTTTTCCCTTTTGAATCAATATTATATTCTTTTAAAAGTTCCATAACTCCATATGGAGTTGCAGGTATAAAACCATCAAGTCCTGCTACTACTCGTCCAACATTATATGGGTGAAAACCATCAACATCTTTATGAGGTACTATTGCTTCTAATATAGCAGTAGTATCTACATGTGAGGGTAATGGAAGTTGAACTAATATACCATCAATATTTGGATTTTTATTCATCATCTCTATGATTTCTAAAATATTATCTTGAGATATAGAAGATGGCATCTCATGAGCTATACTATATATACCAGCTTCTTTACAAGCTTTACTTTTCATATTTACATAAGCTGCACTTGCAGGATCAGAACCTACAAGAACTACTGCCAATCCAGGAGTTATATTTTTTTGTTGTAAAAGCTCTACATCTTTTTTAACTTCAGCTTTGATTTTAGTTGATAATTTTTTACCATCAAGAAGAGTCATAGGCAAGTCCTTAGTTTTATTTAGTACAATTATATTAACTAAATTATAATAAAAACTTGTTTAGCTATCTTCTATTATATCATATAGTTCATCTTTGATGTTTAGGGTTGTACTTTTGTTATTTAATATCTTATCACAATCTTTACATAGAGGCAATAAATTTTCTAAATAGTATTTACCACCATCTTCTAGTTTTCTTATCATATAAATATTAGCAGTATACATATCAATATGTTTACTACATCTAAAACATTTTTTGTTATCTCTTAGAAGAAGTGCATTTACTCTTTTTGATAAATCACTTGGTAACTTATTTTTATTTGGTTCACTATTAAATATATAACTAGACCAATGTAGTTTTTGAGGAGTTGACTTAGGAAATTTTATTTTGTCTAATTTTAAAGAATAAAACTGATTTATTATATCATCAGCTATAATATATTTTCTTAAATTTGGATTAGGTTCTTCTAAACTCTCTTTTATAATAGAAAAATTAAAAGTTATATCAGGATATGTTTTTTTAAGGTAACCTTTTAATTTTCCTAAAAATATATCTAAAGTTTCATGTTTATAAAATCTTTTAAATATAACTTTTCTAAAAGTAAATACAAAAGCAACTATTACAATAAGCCAAATTAACGAACTAATTATAAAATCTAAACCAAGAAAATACATATTTTAAAGTTCCCTACCATCCCAAAAAACAACTTTATTTCTACCACTTGTTTTTGCTCTATACAGAAGTTTATCTGCAGCGATTACTGTCTTTGAAGCAGTTGAATTGGTTGACCTTAACTCAACACCTGCACTAAAAGTAATTTGAATTTTTTTAGATTTATATTTAAATTTATTTTTATTTACTATATTTTTTATTTTATTTACATAGCTGTTTAAATCATGCCTATTACTATATTTTATAATAGTAACAAACTCTTCACCACCATATCTTGCTACTATATCAGTTTCTCTTGTAAGTTTTTTGATTAATGAGGCATAGGTTTTTAATATCACATCCCCTGCATCATGTCCATAAGTGTCATTTACATGTTTAAAATGATCTATATCAAAAAAGATTACTGCAAAATCTTCTCGTTTTTGTTTATTGAAATTATTTTCAAATACAATAAGTTTTTCATCAAAAGCACCTCTGTTTAAAAGCCCTGTTAATGGATCTTTCCCTATAGCTTCTTTTGTGATGCTTAATTCTTCTTCTAACTCTTTTACCCTTTTTTCTAAAGTTTCTACTTCATTCTTACCAGATGTAAGATTTTTATTTACATTATTCATCTCATTTTCTATTGTGATGGCTGCTTCTACTAGTCTTGTTTGCAGTTTATCAAGTTCACCTTTTGTTGATTTACCTAAATCCATAGATTTTATCTCATTTTTTATAATAGAAACACTATTTTTACCTTCTGTATGGCTATCTATAGCATCGCTTAGATATTTATTCATAAGGCTTATTAATCTTGCTATATCAGCTGTTTTTTTGGCAACAACTTGTTTATCAACTTCAAATCTATTTTGTATAAATTTTTCCATCTCTTTTTGTATAGATTGTTCAAATAGTAAAGATGGAGAATCACCTATTTTTACACAAAATGAATTTAAGTCATCTCCAATTGATAAAGATATAGATGGTTGTAAAGATTTTTGAAAAAGTTCAGATAAATTTTTAACACCATCTTGAGGTATCCTTTGTAATAAAATATCAATTAGATCATAAACTGATTCTGGTTCTATTATCTCTACATCATCTTTTCTAAGTTTTGTTAAAACCTCTTTAAAATAATTACATTCAGGAACAGAAAGGTCTATACTACTTGATAGTTTACAAAATTCGTCATGATAAGCCCGAGGAGTTATATCAATAGCTTTTTTTGTTAAGTTTTCAATAGCTTTCTTTGATATATTTGATATATTCATTGGTATCTCCTAATAATATATTATAAAAGTTAAGATAGTAGTTTTTTTACCATCTCATTGATTCTTTTCCCATCAGCACTACCACCAATCTTTTCTTTTGCAGGGTTCATTATCTTACCCATATCTTTCATTGAAGTTGCATCTACACTTACTATTATATCTTTTATTATTACTTCTAGCTCTTCATTTGATAATTGTTTTGGTAAATATAGTGAAAATATATCTATTTGAGATTGTTCAGTTTGAACTAAATCATCTCTTGAAGCTTCTTTATATTGGACAATTGCTTCTTCTCTTTGTTTTATCCCTTTTTGAATAATTTTTATTATTTCAGCATCATCTAACTCTATTCTTTGATCAACTTCAATTTGTTTTATCATAGTATTTATTGCTCTAATTGAATCTCTTTTTATAATCTCTTTTGCTCTCATAGCATCTTTTAAGTCTGATTTTAATTGTTCTTTTAATGTCATGTTATAATTCCTATATTTAGTATTAAATTGCATTATATCTAATTAATGTTAAAATAATCAATCTACAAGTAGGGATAAGATGAATATAAATACAGATACACTTCTAAAAATAATTACACCAAAATCAGATGATATAAAAGTAAAAATAGAAAAGTTAAGTGTAGATGGAAAAGTTGATTTATCGATACTTAAAAAAGATAAGGGGATAGAGTCTCTTTTATTGAATCTGTTTAAAAGTGTAAGTTTTGGTACAAAATCAAAAGAGGATGTAGCAATGTTGTTAGGAAACAATAAACAAACATTTATTTTAAAAGATTTATCTTCTAATATAAAAAATATAGTTAAATATTTAGAAGATAGCAATACTCAAAATAGTAAAATCAAAAATCAAATAGAGGTATTGAAGAACTCATTAATAGATATAAAGAATATAAATCAAAAAGATATAAAAAACAATATTCAAAATGGAGGAATATTTTTAGAATCAAAATTGTCAATAGTAAATAAAAAGGAATTATTAGAGAATAATACAAGTATTATAAAGAATTTACAAAGTGATATAAAAACATCCATATTACAGATTCAAGAACATATTGAGTTATTAAAAGAGCCAATACCAAAAGAATTAAAAGTAACTATTCAAAAAATTATTGAACAAATTGAATATTATCAATTACTATCTTATGTAACAAATAGCAATTATACATATTTGAATTTTATAGAAGAAAATTTAGAAGATGCTGATATAAATATCACTTCAAAAAAGGATGATATATCTTGTCAAATTAATCTTAAATTGAAAGATTATGGAGATATAAAAGTTTTATTGATATTGGAAAATAAAATAAATCTAAATCTAAATCTAAATATAAGTATAGGTATTGAAAATAGTATTTTTAAAAAAATAGTTCAAAATAATTTACAAAAGTTAAGAATATCCTTAAACAATGCAGGTGTAATAGTCCAAAATATAAATATATTTGATATAGCAGACAATAAAGATAATCCATATACTAAAGAAAACAATATAAACTTTGGTTTGGATATGAAAGTATAGTATGGAAAATAAAAATTTTGTACAAAAAGCAACAGCATTAAAATATAATATAAAAAAAGATAATGCTCCTAAAGTTATGGCTCAAGGTAAAAGAGAAACAGCAAAAAGTATAATAAAAATCGCAAATGAAAATGGAATACCTATTAAAAAAGATGAAGATTTGGTAAATATTTTAAGTCAACTTGAATTAAATCAAGAGATACCAGAAGAGTTATACAAGTCTGTTTCTGAAGTTTTTAAATTTATATATGATATATCAAATGAACAAAAAGGAGATAAAAAAGATGAAAAAAAAGATTGATGATAAATTAACACTTTTTTATAACAATTTATATCCTTACAAAAGTAAGAATATAAGTAAAAAAAAGAATACCGTAACTATAGGGATAGGTGGAAATGTTGGAAATGTAGTAAAAACATTTAAAAAATTATTTATATGCTTAAATAAAAATAGTAACTTTCATATTATCAAAACAGCACCTATACTTAAAAATCCACCTTTTGGATATAAGTATCAAGAATATTTTTTTAATTCAATTATAGTTTTAAAAACAGATTTAAATCCACAAAGATGTTTAAAAGTATTTCAAAGATATGAAAATAGATTTAAAAGAGAAAGAAGTTTTAAAGATGCCCCTAGGACACTTGATATTGATATAATATTTTTTAATCTTTCTAAAATAGATACAAAAGATTTAATAATACCACATATTGGATATAAAAGTAGAGATAGTGTACGGATACCTTTAAAGCTTTTAAAATAATGTTTAAATAGTTTAATAGTTATAGATTAATCCTTAAAATAAGTTTTACTTAAGATTAACAAGGAAATGATGTATGACTTAAAAAGTAAGAGCTATATATTTGTATAGTTCATACGATAAGTATGAAAGTAAACTTCAAGGATTAGTAGTAGTTTCTTAAGTGAACTAGAAGATTGGTATATTGCAATTGGAAATTTTACTGATACTTGGGCTAATTTTTTATTTTAATTGTAAAACTGATTGTAATTTTATTTTGGATAATTATGATTCATAATATCTATTATCACTTGATCTGTTACTTTCATACCATCTGTTGATAGTTTACCTATATATTCTAAAGTTTTTTCTATGTCAGTTGCTATGATACCATCTCCACCATGTAGATATTTTCCATGTGTTGCTAATACAAAAGAGTCAAAAGCAGCATAAATAGTAGTAGCTATTTTCATAGCACAAGATGATTTTGCACCATCACATATGATACCTGAAACATCACCTAAAGTATTTGCAATAGCATGTGATATAGTTTCATAACCAAACTCTTCTATAAAACACAAAGCCCCACTAACAGCAGCAGCTGAACAGATAACACCACAATAAGCACTAAGTCTTCCTACATTTGTTTTGATATGAACTGTACATAAATGGGAGAAAAATAAAGCTCTTATGAGTGTCTCATATGGTGTTTTTTTGCTATTTGCATACTCTATAACAGCTAAAGATGCAGCCATACCTTGATTTCCACTTCCACTTGTAGTCATTACAGGCAATGCACATCCACTCATTCTTGCATCACTACCAGCTGATGCAAAAGAGGCAGCTCTATTTCTTATATCATCTCCATAAAATCCACTATCTATATGTTCTTGTATCACTTTTCCAATATTTACTCCATAGTTTCCACTAAGTCCCTCTTTTGCTATTTGAGTATTTAGTTTTATAACTTTAGACATAAGTGGTTCTATTTTTTCTAGTGATATAGTTTTTGCCAATTCATATATAAGTTTAACACTTAGTTTTTCCCTTTTTGTTTGGGGAGTATTGAAACAATTGTCATTACAAGCTTGAAGAAGTATTGTCTCTTTATCTCTTTTTATTTGCGTTATATTCGTATGAAAGTGTTTTATCTCAACACTTGCACAATGATTTTTACTATGAGCTTCAACTTGTACATAAAGTTTTATTGGTGTATCTTCGTGTATAACTTGAACTTTTGTAATTTTTAAAAATTCTTTTACCTCTTCCATCTGTTGTTCTGTTATATCACTTATAACCATAAGGTCAGCACTTGCATCTCCAAATAAGTATCCCATAACAGCAGATACCTCGATACCAATAAGTCCACCACTATTTGGAACAACAACACTTTTGACATTTTTTATCATATTTCCAGATGTTTTTATAACTAATCTTTCAATAGGTTCACCTAAATCTATCTCTTTTACTTTAGCTGCAGTGAAAGCTATAGCTATAGGTTCTGTACAGCCTTGAGCTGGTACTACCTCTTCATGTAATATCTCTAATATATTGTTTGTTATATCTTCTGTTACGATCATTTGTTTTTTTCCTTTGAAAATAGTGTTAAGTACTACCAAACAATAAAACATAATAAAAGTAGTTTTAGAAGTGTTGTAGTACAAGGCAGGAAAATAAAATCGTATATTATACGATGAAATTGACTAACGAAGTAATACAATACTTATAAGACTATATCTTAATAATCCTGCTTCATCATTGATTGGAACCTTACAGGAGTAAGGTTTCAAATCACTTCTTTGTAGTATCATCAATCTATAGCCTCTTTTATTATGTTTTATTGTTTGGTAGTACTTAGGTATATACCAAGTGCTATTAGTATCATACCAATAATATGATAAAACTTTAAACTTTCATCTAAAAATATATATGCTAAAAATGCACCAAATAAGGGCATAAGATGTGCAAACTGTCCTGTTTTACTAGCACCTATTATTTTTATACCTTGATGCCAAAAATAATATGAGAGTATAGATGTAAAAAAAGATACATATATAAATACCAAATAGTTTTCTTTTATTAAATTTATCTCATAACTTAAAGAGTAACCTTGGTACAAATAAATAGGTGCTAAAATAATAAATCCTATAAATACAATAGTAGATAAAAACTCAAAATCATTTAACTCTTCTGGTTTAAATCTTACTAGAACAGAATACAATGCCCATGTAAAAGATGAAGTTATTATCCATAAGTCACCACTATTAAACTCTAAAGATAATATTTTGCTAAAATTACCTTGTAAAATAAGATATAAAACTCCAATAGTTGATATAACTATACCTATAATTTGTTTGATATTAATATTTTGTTTTAGTATAAAAAAAGATAAAAGTAGTATCAAAATAGGAACACTAGAGTTTATGATAAGTGCATTTGTTGCTGTTGTCTCTTTTAAACCAATATAGAGTAAAGTATTAAAAGAACTAATACCAAGTATACTAAGTACAAATATAATCTTAAAGTTGTTCTTTAAAACTTTAAATATCTTTTTATAACTATAAAAAAGAATAGGTGACACCATCAAAAGAACAAATAACCATCTAAAAAAAGCCAACTCAAATGGTGTAATATCTTCAGATACAAATCTTCCCAACACAAAGTTACCTGACCAAAATAGAACACAAAGTATCAGTAGAACATAAACGGTCAAGTTTTTTTCCTATTTAGTATGTAAACGGCTGTTATAGTTAAAATTGTACCTATAACTGTTGTGATATATATAGGTTCATCTAAAAATATATAACTTAAAAATATAGCATTAAAAGGTACTAAAAAGATAAAACTACTAGCTTCGTTTGCTCCAAGTTTGGAGATACCTATAAAGTATATAGATGTAGCAAAAGTTGTACTAACAACAGATATTATAAAAAAGTTAATCCAAAATATACTATCAAATAAAAATATATTGCCACTCTCAAAAGGTGTTATAAAAAATCCAATTACTGTAGTAAAAATATAAACATAAAAAGTGAACATTATGGGTTTTATAGTTTTGAGTTTAGAATTTGTGATAGTCAAACCAGACCAAGCAAAAGAGGCATATATAAAATATAAGTTAGATATAACCAAAATTTGCTCTAGTGAAAATGTCCAAATATTTAAAATAGTAAGAACCCCAATAGCTCCTAAAATAAGTGCATATATATCATTTCGTACAAATTTTTTACCAAAAAAAGATATAAGAAGAACGAAAGTTAGTATTGGTGTAAGAGTTGTAACAAAAGCACCACCTAAACCAGCAGTACCAAACTTTGTACCATTGAAAAAGAATATGGAATATACAACTAAAAATATAGACGCAACAAAAGCTAAACCTAAAGTTTTTATATCGATTTTAAAAGATTGTTTCATATAGATGAGTACAGGTATTAAAGTTGCAGTTGTAACTAAATATCTATAAAATATAAGCTCTTGTGCTGTTATATAATCACTTAAAACTTTTGCATTTACCCACGAAGCACCCCAAGATGTCATAGCAATAATCATAAGTATATAAAACACTAACTTTTCATTTTTTATCATTTATATACCTATTATTAATTTTTATTTGATTGTACTATTCTAAGTATTTAAGGGTGCTTAATATAATAAATATAGAATATATAGATATTTTCGATTATAAAGGTAAAATTGTACAGTATAGAAGATAGTTCTTAAAATATAAATTTTTATCTAGTTTTTTTTTATTTTTAGTATACTTCCAGTTATAATTTAAATTTAAAAGGTTAGCTAAATGCTTATAAATGGTGAATTTATCAAACTTATCTCTTATGGAGATAATATCAATAAAATACAATGCAATATTTTAGGTATAGAGTTTCCTGTAGGTAAAAATTACATAGAAGAGCTTATCAACAAAGATATTTCAAGAAATGATGCAAATAGACTGATGCTTTTAAAGGGTAATATTGCGATAAAAGCACAAGAACAGATTCTAAAAAACTATGATATGGTACTTGAGTTTAATAATATAAAAGAAAAAAAATTATCAAATCCTACACCAAATGTAAATAAAGAAAATAAAAATATAAGTATCTATTGTGATGGAGCATGTTCAGGAAACCCAGGAGATGCAGGAAGTGGACTAGCTCTATACAAAAATGGTGAAAAACCTACTTTATACTACGGAAACTATGTGGCTATGGGTACAAATAATATTGCAGAACTAAATGCTTTATATAAAGCATTATCATTAGCATCAGAAGCTAATACAAAAGAAAAAATAATCATACTATCAGATTCAAAATACAGTATAGATTGTATTACCACTTGGGCATATGGCTGGAAGAAAAATGGCTGGAAGAAAAAAGGTGGAGAGATAAAAAATTTAGAACTTATTAAAAATGCACATAACTTATATGAACAGATAAAAAATAATATCATCATCAAACATGTAAAAGGTCACTCAGGAGTTGAGGGAAACGAATTAGCCGATCGCATGGCTTTACATGCTATAAAAGCTAAAAATAGTGAGTTTGAGGTTTATGAGTATAGAAGTGTGGAAGAGATTTTATAATTTTTATTTTACTATTATTTTAACAATCTACAAAAACTGAACCAATCCCATATAAAATAGTTATGTTTGCACCTTTTAAGTTATCAGTTAAAAATTTATCTTTAATAGTTGAACCATCTAGTAAATGTGTTTTAGTATAGTTACCATCAAAGTTAATTTGTTTAAATCCAGCATTGTGCATTTGTG
>JAYEPD010000020.1:0-3708 GCA_034723675.1 Campylobacterota bacterium | reverse complement strand
TTTATATGTAAGGTTAAATAATTCTTTCATAAAATATTATTTGCAATATCTATACCTAATTTACTTTATGATCAAACTCGGGAACAATCTCTTTTAGTTTTTCCAATTTTTTAGTTGTTACTGTTAACTCTTCTATATCTTGTTCTAATTTCTTTATATTATAGTTCGTTCTTCCTGCTACTGTTATAGATTCATATTGTGTTTTCTTATCACTATAATCTGTTATTAACTCTTCATATAGTTTCTCTCCTGGTCTTAAACCTGAAAACACTATTTTAAGATCTTCCCTACCACTTAGCTCACACATCTTGTGTGCTAAATCAACTATCTTTATAGGTTCACCCATATCAAGGATAAATATCTCACCGCCTTTACCTAAACTACCAGCTTGAAGTACAAGCTCACAAGCTTCAGGTATAAGCATAAAGTATCTAGTGATGTCTGGATGCGTTACTGTTATATTTTTTCCAGCTTCTATTTGGGATTTAAACTTTGGTATCACACTACCACTACTTCCTAAAACATTTCCAAATCTTACAGCTACTAATTCAGTATTTTTATAATCTACATTTTGTAAGTAGAGTTCACATATACGCTTTGTAGTACCCATCACATTTGTAGGTCTTACTGCTTTATCTGTAGAGATAAGTACAAATTTATCTACTTCATGTTTTATAGCACAATCTATTGTGTTTTTAGTCCCTACGATATTATTTATGATAGCTTCATCTATATTATCTTCTACAAGTGGCACATGTTTATATGCTGCAGCATGTATAACTATATCTGGCTTATACTTTTCAAATGTCTTATCTAGTTGTTTATAGTTTGATACTGATTGCATCACAAGATGTAGATTAAACCCGTTTAACTCTTCAGCTATATTGTAAAGATTGAACTCACTGTGATCAAGTAGTATAAGCTCGTCTGATTCAAAAGATACACACTGTCTAGCTATCTGGCTTCCTATACTTCCACCAGCTCCTGTGATAAGTACTTTTTTACCACCTATAAATTTTTTAATAGCACTTTTATCAAGATCTTTTTGATCTCTGGCTAGTAGATCTTCTAACGATATATCTTTTAGTTGAGTAGAAAAATCCTTATTATTTAATATCTCTTGAATAGTTGGCAATATCTTTATGGACTTAAAATATGGACTCAAGCTTTCATGTATCTTTTTAACTCTACTTTTACTTACATTTGGTATTGCAATTATAAGTAAGTCTTTTTTATTTTTACTCATTATCTCTTTTAATTTTACTTTTGAGATCACTTTGATACCATCTATACTTCTACCTTGCCGTATAGGATCGTCGTCTACAAAGTTATCTATTTTATACTCAGTATTTCTAAACTCATCCTCAAGTTTCATACCAGCTTTTCCTGCACCATATATAACTAAAGATTTTGTTTTTTCTATATAACTTTTATTTATATAGTAATAATATGTATACATTATAAAACTCATAGTTACAAGATATGTCATAGCTTCACTTAACATAAAGGCAATTCTAACATCACCATGAAATATAGGTACATATATAAACAATGGTACAGAAACAACAATACTTTTTAACAAAAATGTCTTTTGAGTAGCTTTACTCCAAGATAATGAGTAGTCTTTTAATATAAACAAAGAAGATAATACTCTTAAAGTTATTATCACACCTACTACATCCCATGCCATATTAAGATGAAATATAAAAGATGTCCACCAAAATGTAACAATAGTTAGTACTATTATTACTAAAAAGTTTAATATCTTTTTATCAATCATTTTTATATCTTTAACTTATACACTTTACTTAAAGGCTCAAGTATCACAGGCTCATAAAACTCTTTGTCATAATTTTCAAGTGCAAAGAGTTGGATATATGTACTGTTGTACATTTTACTATCAAGTACCAAAAACTGATTGTAGTTTTTCATATATATCACACTTATTGGACTGTTTTTATCTATAGTTTGTATCTTCTTTTGAAGTTGTCCTTTTTTATCATACTGAGTTATAGCAAAGTTATTTAGCGTTAATGTTTGTTTACCTATTTGTATCTTACCTGTATCTTTTATGATACGGATATTATTTCCAAGCTCTATAGTAGTACCTGTATCTTTAGTGCTTTTTGATTTATAAAAAAATGGTCTAACCCCTTTCTTTCCTGTCATAAGATCTATATTTGAAAATAGTGTCACTGTAGGAAGTATATTCATCATACGATTTGGAAGATATAGATATACATCTCTTGTCTTTTTAGGCAAGGTTATATCTGTACCAAGTGTAGTTAAGAAATCATTTGTATCATTATGACCATACTCTACTGTCATCTGCTCTATATTACTTCCAGCCCATTTTATATAGTCTGTATGGTTTATATCTAGCTCTTTATTGTTTTCATTTACTTCAAATCTTTTTTCAGTATATTCTACATCTAGTCGTGACATCTTAGCTGCTTCATCTTGAGGATTTGTAAGTATAAAACTAGTTGGAAAATTCACAGACCCGCTATGCTTACCACCATCACTTAAAGTCTTTACATCACTATAGTATCTAAGTGGATATCCATAATCCCACCAAGACACTACATAGTCTTCACGACTAGCAATATTTTTAAGCTTATCTAGTACTTTTACTTCTGTGTTATTAAATACAGTTGGTACTTTATATCCTATCACATGAACTATATTTGGATACAATGCCCCTACTGTAAATAGAGTCATAAGTACATACTTAGATATTAAAGCAGTTTTATCATTGATAAGTTGAGATGAGAGCCATTGTGAAGCTATCACTATTAAGTACCCAATCCCAAGAGCCATGATAGGCACAGCATACACTGTAAATCGCAAGCCCCCACTAAGAGCTAAAAACCCAAGACCCACCATAGGAAGAGCAAGTAGCATCACTTTATATCTCCATGCCATAGCTATATACCCAATACAAGCCAATATAAAAGTGATAGTATGACCTGAGATACGATTTGCAAATGTCTCAAATGGTATCTGCCCTGCTTCTCTTACTGTCTGCATAACAGTGAAGAAGTGAAGACCTAGACCATCTGCACCACCAGCTATACTATCTCTAAATACATACCCTTTAAGCTGATTCCAAATAGGATCAAATCCACCAGTAGCCAAAAATAACACTACAGATAATCCAAAGATATAATAGATATACTTTTCTATCATCTCTCTTTGAAACTTTATAAGACCAAATAAAGCTAACACTATACCAAATCTTATCCACCCATCCACATTTATCATGGCAAATATCATAAATGTTATAAGTAAAAGATTAGTATGGAACTGCTCTTTTTTAAAATACTGATAAACCACATAGACAAATATAAGCCCAATAAATGCAAATTCTAAAGAATAACTTGCAGGGTACCACCATCTATAAGCTATACTATCAAGAGCAGCTATGAGCAAGTATTTATCTTCACCAGTTCTTATAGCCCAGATAAGTGACCAAAGAAGTACTGTAGGAAATACAATGTTGAGCAAATCAGTATCATAATATCCTACCATAGTACGATTATAATAACTCCAAGCGATAGAGCCTACAAGTGCAGCGATAAACCCTACATCAAGCCTCTCAAACTCTCTAGCAATTAGTATGATAGGTATGACGATAAGGGAGCTAAAAAATGCAGGCATATAAAATATCACTGTCTCAAAAGAGATAGGTAGTATCTTAGCTATCCA
>JAYEPD010000019.1:0-17196 GCA_034723675.1 Campylobacterota bacterium | reverse complement strand
ATGATATAAAAGAACTTTTACAAAGAGAATCAGCAGAAAAAGAAAGACAACTAGAGGTTTTAGAATTTATGAAAAATAGTTGATTTGATTTAATTCCACAAGAGCTAACAAATAAATTTATAAAAGGTATTGGAAACAATACTTTAATCATACCTTGATTAAATTTAAGCCCACAAAATATAGATTTAAAAAATTGAAATTTTTGAGAGAGTGAAGTATTTACTGATGAAAATTGATTTAACATCAATGCAAAAAGAAACTTACTTATGTTTATGAACAAAATGATAAGTTGAGATATTAATGACCCTTTATCTGTAGGAGCAATAGCAAACTGAACAATGGTAGCTGATAGAAGTTATTTAAAAAATAAATTCGTTGAAGCTGGTTTAGTTGATAATTTATGATGGAAATATTATAAAATTACAGATAATCTAAAACACGAAAAAGAAGAATCATAAAAATAAATTTTGAAAACTTGGTGACTAATAGGTGACTAAAGCAAAATATTAGAAAACTTAAAGTAGTTCTTGAAAGTGCTATAAAGCTAGTATTTAAGGGAAATTTATGTGGCTCCGGCACCTGGGATCGAACCAGGGACCAAATGATTAACAGTCATCTACTCTACCGCTGAGCTATGCCGGAATATGTTAAAATTAGATTGGAATTATAATGAAATATATATTAAATTATACTTAAACTAAGATAACTTATCATAAAGTTCATCTATAAACTCTTTAGTAAAGCTATTTATATTGTTTTTTTTATTAATCAAAGTATCTTTTATCTCTTCTAATTCTTCAAAACTAAAATATTCTAAGTAGTTTGGATTTATATCTATTGATGTTCCATCAACACTTATCAGACTCTTTATCTCTTCAATTAAAAGTTCTTTTGTCAATTCCATATTATTACCTAAGCAAATTTATTTACTATTTGTTCTA
Organism: Campylobacterota bacterium; assembly: GCA_034723675.1. Classification (GTDB taxonomy): domain Bacteria; phylum Campylobacterota; class Campylobacteria; order Campylobacterales; family Arcobacteraceae; genus JAIOSF01. Next base: position 16,255 of record JAYEPD010000019.1, on the reverse strand, counting down.
AATATAGTTCCATTTTAGGATCACCAAAATCATCTTTTTTAGACTTACAACATCCACAAGCAGTTCCAGCATCAGTTTTATATCCTATATCTTCTATAGTTTTAGCATTTTGTTCTTTTATTGCATGTACTATCTCACCCAAAGTTACATTTTTACAACTACACACTTTGTAACTATACTGAAAATCAGCCATTATTTATTGCCTTTTTTTAATAATTCATATGCTTCATTTATCTCTTGAAGTTTTGTAGTTGCTTCATTAACCATAGATTGTGATGCACCTTGACCTGTAACTATATCAGGATGATGTTCTCTTACTAATGCTCTATATTTTTTCTTAATTGTTGACATATCATCTGAGGCACTAACACCTAAAATCTGGTATGCTTTTTCTAGTGATAAAGTTTGATCATTTTTCTTTTGTGCATAAAATTGCTCAAATTGAGCAACTAAAGATTCAAAATCAGATTTTTTTATCTCTAACGCATTTGATATATCTTCTGTTATCATAAATTCTGCTTTTGAAAAATCACCATCTATAAAAGCAATATTTAAAAGATATTCCATAACTTTTAATCTTTTATTGTATTCTCGTTTTGTAAGTTTTAGATATTTTTTAGAGATCTCTATTGTATTGTCAAAGCTATTTAACTCTTTTTTATATATATTTTTTAATTTTTCTCTTATCTCTTGGCTATTTTCAAAATGATTAGATATATCTGTAAATGTATTACTTAAAACTTCTGCTTCTAGTTCACTTACATTTCCATCTGCTTTTGCAACTTTTGCCATAAGAGATATAAGTATTCCCGCTTCATGATCTTCAAGGTTCCCTTTTAAAGCTTGTTTTCCATCAACTTTTATTCTCTCATAATCACTACTTTTATAATTTCTATTTAGCATATAAAATGCAATACCAACAATAACTAATACTAATAATTTTTCCATAAATCACCTTTAAAATATTTTGAGTGAAATTTTATCTAACTTTAGGTAAAATCTCTAACTTATTTTAAAATATATAATTTAGAGGTGATAGATGTTCGGTATGGGTTTTATGGAAATTTTTTTAATATTATTGGTTGCGATTATGGCTTTGGGACCTGAAAAATTACCTGGTGCGATGGTTGATATGGTTAAATTTTTCAAAAAAATTAAAAGTGGTATAGATGAAGCAAAAACAACATTAGATAGTGAAATAAATTTAAGTGAGATGAAAAATGAAGCAAATAAATTTACACAAAGTATTAGTGAAGTAAAAAATATAGCAAATTTAGATGGGTTAAATGACCTATCATTTACAGATGACAATAAAGTGGAAACTCAAACTAATGAAAAACCAAAAGAAAAAAAAATAGAAACTAAAACTGACGATAAAGCAAAAGCTGAAAACTCTAAAAAAGAAAATATATCCTTTGATAAGAAGGAAAATGCTTAATGTTTACTGATTTAAAACCACATATTGCTGATTTGAGAAAAAGACTTGTTATATCAAGTGCTGTTTTATTTGTAGCATTTTTTGCATGTTTTGCTGTTTATGAACCAATATTAAACTGGATGATGACACCTGTAGAGGCTGTTTTACCTGAGGGTTCTAAAATGGTTGCTATTGAAGTACAAGAGACATTTTTTACAGCACTAAAGGTTGCATTTTTTAGTGCATTTTTAGTTTCACTTCCTGTTATATTATGGCAGATGTGGTTATTTTTAGCACCTGGTTTATATGACAATGAAAAAAAACTTATCATACCTTTTGTGTTTGGAGCAACAACTATGTTTTTAATAGGAGCATCTTTTGCTTACTATGTTGTTGTACCTTTTGGATTTGAATTTTTAGTTAATTTTGGTAGTCAAGTTGTATCTGTGATGCCAAGTATTGGTAAATATGTGAGTTTTTTTACTAAACTACTTATTGGTTTTGGTATTGCTTTTGAATTACCTGTATTTACATTTTTCTTTGCAGTAATTGGTGTAGTAAATGACCAAATGTTAAAAGACTTCTTTAAGTATGCTATTGTATTAATCTTTGTGTTATCTGCTTTATTAACACCACCTGATATTATCACACAATTTTTAATGGCAGGTCCACTTATCCTTTTGTATGGTGTATCTATATATATAGCTCGTGTTTTTAATCCAGCACAAAAAGATGAAGAGGATGAAGATGATGATGAGCTTGAAGATTTAAGTAATAATAAGAATTAACATTTGGATCCTCTTAAAACTTCAAGTTATAACTATATTCTTCCTGAAAGGTTAATAGCAACTTATCCTATAACTCCAGCTGATGAGGCAAAACTGTTAGTTTATGATAAAACTTCAAAAACTATCACTCATACTACTTTTAAGTATCTCTTAGATTTTATACCAAAAGATACAAAAATATTTTTTAATGATACAAAAGTTATAAAAGCTAGGATATTTGGACATAAACAAACAGGTGGAAAAATTGAGTTATTATTTAATAAACCATTAAATGATAATAAGTATTTAGTTTATCTAAGAGGTAAAGTTTTAGTTGGTAATATTTTAACTTTTGATGATGATTTAAAAGTTGAGATACTTAAACTTCAAGAAGATGGTACAAGAGTTGTAAAGTTTTATAAAGATGAGATAGAATTAGATTTTTCATCTTTAGTAGATATCTTAAATACCATTGGTCACCTTCCACTGCCACCATATATAAAAAGAGATGATGAAGAATCAGATAATACAAACTATCAAACTCTTTTTGCCAAAAATTATGGTGCAGTAGCAGCTCCAACTGCATCTTTACACTTTACTCCAAAACTTTTAGAAAATCTACAAAATGAATTTGATACATTTTATTTAACATTGCATGTTGGTGCAGGTACATTTAAACCTGTAGAGTCAGAAAATATTATAGAACACCCTATGCATAGTGAATTTTACAATATACCAAATATATCAAAAAATCTATTAGATAGTTCAAATAAAATATTAGCAATAGGTACAACAGTAACAAGAACAATAGAGTTTTACAATGATACAAAGCAAGATCAAGGAGAAGCAAACCTTTTTTTAAACCCTTTAAATCAACCCAAAAGAGTTGATTATTTACTAACAAACTTTCATCTTCCTAAATCAACACTTATTATGTTAGTCGCATCATTTATAGGACTTGAAGAAACTATGATGATATATAAAGAAGCTATAGAAAAAGAGTATAGATTTTTTTCATATGGTGATGCGATGTTAATAGTTTAAGAACTAAAATAATTATACAAATTAATTGAATTTTTATATATTTTTGCTATAATGATACAATTATAAAACAGATAGGAAATAAAACATGAATGAAGTATCATCTAAAAAAATAGATTCTTTGCCACCGTTACCTAAAACAATTTTAGATTTAGAAGAATTTAAAAAGTCTTCTCATAAAGATTTAGAAGTTTTACAAAAAATCATTGATCAAGACCCATTAATAGTTGCTACACTTTTAAAAGTAGCTAACTCTGCTATGTTTGGTTTCAACAATAAAGTTGAAAGTTCAAGTCGAGCAATACATTTATTAGGTGTTAATTTTACACTATCAATCGCTTTTGGTAGTGCAATTAAAAATGCACTAGATACAGATTTAGGAGCATATGGTATAAATGCTGATGGGTTTATGAGAATAGCAAATATGTCATCTAATTTATTATCATTGTGGATAGGAAAAGTTGATAATACTTTAAAAGAGGAGTTAGTTCTTCCAGTATTTTTACTTGAGACAGGAAGATTTGTTTTATCTGCTACAGCTATTGAAAATAGTGTAAAAGATGAATTTTTATCTAAAATAAAAACTAAACCTGATTCTATAGCATCTATAGAAAAAGAATATTTCAATACAACATCAACAGAAGTTACATCTAGTATTTTTGAACACTGGAACTTAAGTGATAGTTTAATAAATATTATAAAATATACAGATAATATTGACAATTGTCCTGATAAATATAAAAAAAGTGCACAAATATTAAATGTCGTTAAAACAATGTGTAATGTTATAGATCCAATGTCTGACAACTTTATTGAAGTTGGTATAGCTAAAGCAACTGAGTTTGGTCTTGAAACTAGACACCTAGAAAAAGCCATTGAAAAGATGCAAGATAGAATACTAGAAGAGTAGAGTTTATCTCTCTTCTATTATTTCAATAACTTTTGATAAGTTTTCTTTTATCTCATTTTCTGACATAGCACCATCAATTGTACCAATTTTAACTTTTCCATTATAAATTTTATCTATTATACCACTTTTATTTACTTTATAAACAAAATATTTTACTGCATCTGAAGTTGGAACTTGTAAAAAGTTTCTAATTGCTCCATCTCTATCATATATCCAAGGTAGATGATTGTCTCCTTTTAACTTTTCATTTTTAGTATGAGCTTGCCATCTTTTTATAAACCAAGGAGCATCATAAACATTTGAAACTATAACAAACTTACCCTTAGGTAGATTTAACATCTCTTCTAATTTATTTGCCAATACTATTGATTCATGATTACCTACATATACGATAGAATCTTTTTTAATAATACTAGATGTATTAAACTTTTGATCTTCATATCCTATAAGTTCAACACTTTTAGGTAAATCAATTATATTTATCTCTTTTTTTATCATCTTTTCTGGTCTATCAACTGTTAAAAATGTTAATAAAACTAAACCAATTGTACTAATTAAAACTAATTTTATCGTACTCATTATTTTCATATATTACCCCTTTTTACTTCTTTTTTAAATAACCTATCAATTTTAATACTATCATCAATCTCAATATCGCTCACTATATACTCCACTAAGATTTTAGCAGTATACGGTGCAAGTACAAAACCTCTTCCACCCAAACCATTTAGTATGAAAATATTTTTATATCTTGTAAATCTATCATGATTTACTTTTGTTCCATTTTTTAAATAGGGAAACTCTTCAATTGTTTTTTTACTATTGATAATATCTCCAACAATAGGAAAGTAGTCAATACTACACGCCCTACTTCCTACATAATTAGATACTATTTCTATATTGTCTAGATTTATAATATCACTTGCTTTATCAATTAACTCTTTAAAACTACCATCTATATCACTTAAATTTTTAAATTCTCTTTGGTGTGTCGCACCTATAGATACTTTATATCTATTTTCTTCATTTTTTTCACCCTTTGAGACAGAACACTCTTTATGATAGTTATGCTTAACAGATGTCGATGTTAATATATCAAATCTTCTACCCCATACAACTCTTATTTTTATATATTTTTCATCTATTAAACTTTTATCTGCACCAGTTGTTAATATAATATTTTTAGCTGTATATTCGTCATTTATACACCATAAATCATTTTTATGACATAAAGTTTTTACTTCATATTCAAACCTTGTATCAATACTATTTTTAATACTATTTATCATATTTTTACATATTTCGTAACTTTGTACAACACTACCTATAGGAAAAAAATAACCATTGCCATCTTTTTTAAAATCGAAATCTAAATAAGGGATATACTCTTTAAATTTTTCATTATCTTCATTATTTTTTGGTATTCTTGTAGTTCCACAATTATCAATAAAAGATGGAAAGTTATTTTTATAAAATTCTGTAGAGTAAATAAGAGATTTTGTAACCAAATCCTTAAACTTATTTGGTTTTCCTAATAATGGAGACAAAAAAGCACCTGCTGCACCTGATGCACCAAATGCAACATCTTTATTTTTATCTATTAATAATATTTTTTTTCCAATTGTACTTCTTACTAATTGTTCAGATACATTACATCCTGCAACACCAGCTCCTATGATTATAAAATCATAATCTTTCATAAAAAAGTTTTTACTTTTTCTATCTCATTGGCTGAACCAAAATAAATTGGTGTTTTTTTAGATATATCTCCATCGTAAACTATATCTAAAATATTATTTTTACTATCATCTATAGCTTCACCACCTGCTAATTTTACTATAAATGAGATAGGATAAGCTTCAAAAACTAAATCTAATTTTCCATCTTTATTAGTAGCAGTTTTTGGTTGTGAATATATTCCACCTTTTTTAAATAATATTTGATGTGTATCTAAAGCTAAAGAATCACTAAATCTAAGTCTATATCCATCATTAAAAAAGTTTTGCATTAACTCTTTATGTTTAGGTAAAAAGTTGGTAACATCTCCACCCATTGAGTTTATTTTACCCTTATTATTTAGCTTAAATGATTCAGTTTGCTTAAACTCTTTTTCATCATAAGAATAAAACTCTATACCATTTTCTTTTGTTGCAAAAACAATTTGAAAAGTAGGACCATAAGTAACATAAGATGAAATAATTATATTTTTTGATTCTATACTATCTTTATATATTGTAAAAATGGTTCCTAAAGAAAAATTCATATCCAATAATGTTACATTATCTATTGAAACATAAGTTAATATATATTTTCCATCATTATTCAAGATCTCTATCTCTTTTTTATCTTTTGATACTATTGATTTTATATCACTTATTTTCAACGAATGTTTTTTTACTATATCTGTGCATATCTCATATACTTTTTCAGGCTTTCTATCTTCATAGTTATTAAAAATATTTTTTTCTATATCAATTGCTATTTTTTTAATTAATTCTAAAATATTATTCATTTAGTTCCTTTTGACTATATTTTATAAATTTCTTAAAAATTCTATTGTCATTCTAACACCTGCACCAGATGCACCATGAGGATTATATCCCCATTCTTTTTCCACAAAAGCAGGTCCTGCTATATCAACATGTACCCATTTTTGTTTATTTTCATCTTTTATGAAATTATCTAAGAACATACCAGCAGTAATAGCACCACCATATCTTGTACTTGATATATTACAAACATCAGCTATCTCACTTTTTATTGTTTTTTTAAGATATCTATTAAAGTGTAGTTGAGTAGCTAACTCACCACTTTTAGAAGCATTGTCTATAATTTTATCATTTAATTTTGTATTATTACCCATGATACCATTAGTATATTCACCAACACCTACAACACAAGCACCTGTTAATGTTGCAAAATCAAGTATATAATCTATATTTTTTATCTCATCTTGAGCATAACATAAACAATCAGCAAGTACTAAACGCCCTTCTGCATCTGTATTTCTAATCTCTATTGATTTTCCATTTCGTGCAAATAATACATCATCAGGTTTATAAGCATCACCACCAATCATATTTTCAACTGCACCAACTATACCATGAACTTCAATATCTAAATCTAAAGATGATATAGTATTCATAATACCCAAAACGGCACAACCACCACTTTTATCACTCTTCATACTAACCATATAATCACTTGGTTTCAAACTTAAACCACCACTATCATAAGTCAAACCCTTACCTACAAGAACTATTTTTTTATTAGCTTTTTTCTTCCCTTTTGGTTTATATGTAAGATGTATAAGCTTAGATTTATGTCTACTTGCACGACCTACTGCTAACATAGCACCCATCTTATTTTGTTCTAAATAATCTTCATCCAGAATCTTACACTCTAGGTTATTTTCTTTTGCTATTTTAATAGCTTCATTTGCCATAATATTTGGATAAAAATCATCTGGTGTAGTATTTACAAAATCTCTTACTAAGTTTACAGAGTTACATATTGATGTACTAATTTCAAACTCTTTTTGTATATCTTTTGTTATCTCATCCACATAAATATAAACATTTTTTTCTATCTCTTCCTCTTTTTTAGATTTATATTTATCAAACTTATAGTTTCCTAGTTCACATCCATCAATTATAGCACTTAAATTATCTTTTGATTTTAATATAACAGAATTAAAGTTAGTTGTATTTAACTTTTTTATAGCCGTAGCAACTGCAACTCTTATGTTATCTTTATCATCTGTTTCACAACCTACATATATTTTTTTAGATTCTACTAATATAACACACTCTTCATCATCACCTTTAAAATTTAAACTCTTAAGTAGTTCAATATCATTTTTTATTTTATGGTTTTTAACAATAATTATCTCACAATCAGTATCTATTTTTTTAGTAGTTAAATTTAAATTCATCAATTATCCTTTTTTTATATCTATTTTTTATGTTTTTTTGTTGCAGTATGAAAATAGTATAAAATACCACCTCCGATACTTAATCCCAATGGTAAAGCAACAAACCAATACTCTTTTGCAATCTCTAATAATTTTAATATCTCATCACCAAAATACCAAACAGGAACAATAGTAATAGCGGCCCAACACCAAGCACTGATTAAATTAATAAAAGCAAATAGTTTTGCATCATATCTTGTAAGTCCTATCGAGATTGGTATTACAGTTCTCATTCCATACATATATCTTTGTACAAAAATAATAGGCCAACCATATTTCTTAAGTAATAGATGTGCTAAAGCAAACTTTCTTCTTTGACCTTTAAATTTGGTATGTACATAAGACTTATTATATCTTCCTATATAAAAGTATATCTGATCTCCAACAAAACCACCAAGTCCTGCAACAAATATGGCAATAGGCAACCACATATCACCAGTATGACATAAAAGCCCACCCATGATGAGACCCATCTCACCTTCAAGTATACTCCAAGCAAAAAGTATAATATAACCGTACTCTTTCATAAGATAGATAAATTTATTACTTAAACCATCAACAGGTACATTATAAAGATGGTATGATAAATAGGAAAAAAATAATATAATTATAATTGTCGCTAATTTACCAGAGTTTTGTTTTAAAAATTCCAAATTCATACCTTAATCAAAATTCAATATTGATTGAGCTTGAACCATATCTTTATCACCACGACCTGATAAGTTTATAACAATTGTCTTACCTTTAAATCTATCTTTTGCTTTTTTAAGATACGCTATAGCATGTGATGATTCAAAAGCAGGAATTATCCCCTCTTTTTGACTTAACCAAACAAAAGCATCCATCGCTTCATCATCTGTTATGTTATCGTATTCAACTGTACCTAGATCATTATGATATGAGTGTTCAGGACCTATTCCTGGATAATCTAACCCTGCACTTATACTATGTGCTTCATTTACTTGTCCATCTTCATCTTGAAGTAAATAAGAACATTGACCATGCAAAACTCCAGGTGTTCCTTTTTTTAAACTACAACCATGCATATTTGTTTCTATTCCATGACCACCTGCTTCTATCCCTATACACTGTACATCATCATCTTCTAAAAAATGTGAAAACATACCTATAGCATTGGATCCACCACCAATACAAGCTATTACATAATCGGGCAGTTTGTTATCAATTTCTAGTATCTGTTGTTTTGTTTCCCATCCAATGATTGATTGGAAGTCTCTTACCATCATAGGATATGGATGTGGACCTGCAACAGTTCCTATTATATAAAATGTATCTCTTGCATTTGTAACCCAATATCTTATAGCATCATTCATAGCATCTTTTAGTGATTTACTTCCACTTTCTACTGCTATTACTTTAGCTCCCAATAATTTCATTCTAAAGACATTTAATTCTTGTCGTGCAACATCTTTTGCACCCATAAATACAGTACATTCAAGTCCCATTAAAGCAGCAATTGTAGCAGTTGCAACTCCGTGTTGACCTGCACCAGTTTCAGCAATAACTTTTGTTTTACCAAGTTTTTTAGCTAATAACCCTTGTGCTATTACATTATTTACTTTATGAGCTCCTGTATGATTTAAATCTTCTCTTTTTAGATATACTTTACAACCTATCTCTTGGCTAATATTTTTTGCTTCATAAAGTGGATTTGGTCGCCCAACATACTCTTTTAAAAGACAATTTACTTCTTTCCAAAAATCTTTATCAAATCTATATTTTTTATAATTCTCTTCAAGCTCTAATAATATTGGCATAAGTGTTTCAGGCACATATCGCCCACCGAATATTCCAAAATGACCATTATCATCAGGATCGTGTTTACTTGGTTTTGGGATGTAATTGTTCATTTAATACCTTTTATTTATATATCCAACACGCTATAAATTGGTGCAAATTTTTTAACTTTTTCATCACCTTTTAAAAACTTTAAATTCATCAAAAAACATACTTCTACTAAAGTAGCTTTTGTATCAAGTACCAGTTTTGATGCAGCAGATGCTGTTCCACCTGTAGCACATAAATCATCTATTATTAAAACTCTTGCAGCATCTTTTTCATGAAAAGCATCAAGATGAATCTCAACCTCATCAAAACCATACTCTAACTCATACTTTTCACATATAGTAGTTGATGGAAGTTTTCCTTTTTTCCTAATTGGTACAAAACCTATATTTAATCTATCTGCTAACACTGCACCAAATATAAAACCTCTTGCATCTAAACCTGCTATATAATCTAAACTTTTATTTTTATATCTATCTTCTAGATGATCCAATAACATTTTAAAAGCTTTTGGGTTGTTTAATAAAGTTGTAATATCTTTAAACACAATTCCAGGTTTTGGAAAATCTGGTATATCTCTTATACTCTCTAATATAAAAGTTTTATCTGTTTCATTTAATTCTATATTCATATTTTATCCTCTAAAAGTTTATTTTAAATCCAAGAAAAGCAGCGTCATCAAATTCAATATCTTCTTCAATATCAGTGTATTTAGTACTTATATATCTAACGCCTACATATATATAAGCATCTGAATTTATTTTGTAATTCATTAACAGTTTACCCTCTTTATACTCTTCACCATCAAGATATGTTAAAACTTGAGGTGCAAAACTTAAGTCTAAATTAAAATATACCATCTCATTTAATTCATACTTAGAATATATAACCAAAGGCAATGCACTAAATCCCATATCGTATTGATCTGTATAGACATTTCTCATACCTATACCAAAACTTAATCCATAGTTATTCATATATGGATTTAATACTTTAAAACCAATTGTTGATAAAGTCTGATCAATTTCACCTTCATCATTTTCTGTACTAAGATACCCTACAGTAAAGTAATAATTGCTACTATTATTCATACTATACAGGTTATTTAAATATATATCACTCTCTAATTCAAGTGTGTTATTGTTTATATTAATTTGTGCATTATTACCTGCAAATAATAGACCACTTATTAAGACCAATCCTGCAATTATTTTATTCATTTTTTTCCTTTATTCTAAATCATAACTAATAGTTCTTATTCCACTATCATAAAGTTTTTGACACATATCACTATTATCTTTTGAAATAGTAATATCTAATTTTTTATCTACAACTGCTATTGTTATACATTCTTTTGTATCAACACTATATGTAAGTTTTTTATCTTCAACACTCCAAACTTTCTCATTGATATTTATACTATCTGTTATTTTATCAATCTTATCGTTAATTATATAATATGATTGTATAGAGGTAGTTATAGTTGATATATCTTGTTTAATTGTTGATACAGTTGCACCACTTTTTGTATTTAAAAGTTTTGGTATAGCAACTGATGAAATTATACCCAATACTGCTATTATAAAAATAAGCTCTATTAATGAAAAAGCTTTTTTTAAATTAGCACTCATCTACTATTCCCATTCAATAGTAGCAGGTGGTTTAGAAGATATATCATAAACAACTCTATTTATACCATCAACCTCATTTATAATTCTTCTACTCATAAGTTCTAATATATCATGTGGTATGTGTGCAAATGTTGCTGTCATACCATCAATAGCATTTACAATTCTTATACAAGCAGTGTTATCATAAGTTCTATTATCACCCATAACTCCTACAGACTTTACATTTAAAAGTACAGTAAACGCTTGCCATGTTTTATCATACCAGCCTGTTGCTCTTAATACATCAAGCATAATAGTATCAGCTTTTCTTAAAATTTCTAAATCAGGAGTATTAACATCACCCATAATTCGTATAGCTAATCCAGGCCCAGGAAAAGGATGTCTTCCAATCATCTGTGAAGGAAGTCCTAGCTCAAGACCTAGCTCTCTTACCTCGTCTTTAAAAATCTCTCTTAATGGTTCAATAAGTTCAAATGTCATCCAATCAGGAAGTCCACCAACATTGTGATGAGATTTAATTGTTTTTGATGGTCCTTTTACAGATACAGACTCAATAACATCTGTATAAAGTGTACCTTGTGCTAAAAATGATATACCATCATGTTTTTTTGCTTCTTGATCAAAAACTTCTATAAATGTCTCACCTATAATTTTTCTTTTTGTTTCAGGGTCTGTAACACCTGCAAGTTTAGATAAAAATTGTTCACTTGCATCAACAGTTATAAGTCCAATACCGCGATTTGCAAACATATTTTGTACATCATCTACTTCATCTCCTCTTAAAAGACCATTGTCTACAAATACAGGCACAAGCTGATCTCCAATAGCTTCAGATAAAAGTGTAGCAACAACAGAACTATCAACTCCACCACTTACACCACAAAGAACTTTTTTGTCTCCAACTAATTCTCTTATCTTAGTTATTTGTTCTTTTGCAAAGTTACCCATATTCCAGTTCTTTTCACAACCACAGATATGCTTAGCAAAATTTACTAACATAGTCGCACCCTCAACTGAATGTGTCACTTCTGGATGATATTGAAATGCGTATATTTTTTTATCTTCATTTGCAATAGCAGCATAAGGTGAGTTACTACTTGTAGCAATTGTTTTAAAACCATCTGGTATAGACTCTACTTTATCTCCATGAGACATCCAAACAATCTCATTATTAGTTATATCTTTAAATATTGGACAATTATTATTTTCTATAGTTAATTCTGATTTTCCATACTCATGATGATCAGCTGCAACAACACTACCACCTAAATAGTGTGCAATAGTTTGCATACCATAACAAATACCTAAAATAGGTAATCCTAAATCAAAAATAGCTTTATCAACTTTATAAGAATCTTCTGCATATATAGATGCAGGTCCACCACTTAATACTATACCTTTAGGAGCTCTAGCTTTTATATTTTCTATACTTTCATTGAAAGGTACGATTTCTGAATAAAATCCGTTGTTTCTTAATCTTTTTGATATAAGTTGAGTATATTGACTACCGAAATCTAAAACTAAAATTGGTACATGCTTCATTAAAATCCTTGTATATTTGATATAATCATAAAGAAAGAGCAAGTTATATGTAAATACACTAGTAAAACTACCTTATAATAGTTTTAATATCAACTTTCTTTAATAAAATGGGCACCAATAGATTTATCTCTATTAATGGCACTTTTAATAATAGATTTTGCCGTAAGTAACCTTAAAAATAGCAATCTCCCCACATCTTCTTTTAAAAATATTTCAATCTCTTCTAATGCATCTATTAGTTCTTGTTTCGCTCTTACTATCCCTACATTTGTCCACATTAAATTTCTTAAATCATTCTTTATAGCTTTATCTGTATCTTTTTGTAATGTAAAATATTTTATATCTTTTTCATTAAAATTTTCAATATTTATTTTATAATTATTTTTAATTGAATCTAAAATTGCTAATTTTGAAAAAACCAATCCTTCTAAAAGTGAATTTGACGCAAGTCTATTTGCTCCATGCACTCCTGTACATGCTACTTCTCCTATAGCATAAAGGTTTCTTGTATTTTTAACCTTAGAATTAAGATCAACATCAATACCACCCATACTATAATGAAAAGCTGGACTAATAGGAACCCTTTCAAATGGTAAATCAAAACCTATATCTTTTAAACTTTTATAAATATTTGGGAACCTTTTCTTAAAAAACTTCTTTTCAAAATTTTTGAATGATAGATATATTTTTGAACCAGTTTTTTTAGAATAATCAAATATAGCACGACTAACAATATCTCTTGGAGCTAACTCTTCATCTTTATGATAATCTTTTAAAAAAGCATAGCCATCTTCATCCTCAATAATAGCACCCTCTCCTCTTAAAGCTTCAGTTAATAGTTGTTTTCTTGCGTTTGGACTATCTACAAATACTGTTGGATGAAACTGCATCATCTCCATATCTTTTAAAGCTATACCTTTTTCTACACAAATACCTTGTATATCACCTGCTATTGTAGTTGAATTAGTGTGGTATCTATATATTGAACCTACTCCACCTGAAGCTATTATTGTATTGTTGGCATAAACAATTTTATCTTTCCCATTTGCTATTAAATGTGCCCCATAACAAACCTCATCTTTATACAATAAATCTATAACAATAGAGTCATTTACAACTTGATGTGGACATTGTTTAAGTAAAAACATATGTAGCATTCTACCTGTTGCATCACCATCTGCATGCAATATTCTACTCGTACTATGCGCAGCTTCTTTTGTGAAAGCCAACTCTCCACTATCATTTTTATCAAAAAGAAATCCACTATTTATAATATCATCAATTGCTTCGATTGAGTTATTACTCAATTTCTCAACTGCTTTTATATCATTTAATTCAACTCCTGCTACCATTGTATCTTTTATGTGAAAAGGTATATCATCTTCATCTCTTGCACGAACAACACCACCTTGTGCCCAAAAAGTATTACATTCCCAAGGAGTTTTTTTACATACAACTAAAACTTTTTTATCTTTTGGTATCAATCTTGCAGCATTTAATCCTGCAATCCCTGCACCAATAATCAAATAATCATAAATCATATTTTATTTTTCACCTTTTTGTTCAGTTTTATCATTATTAACATAAATTGGATCTGCTTTATATCCACATCCTATAAAAATTATACTTATTAACAATCCAGTAATAATTAACTTCATTTAATTTCCTAAAATTTTTATATTAGGCTATCTTAAATTTAATAAAATATTGATTAATATTTATGTATAATTCGCCACGAAATAAAATGAACTTCTCAAAAGGAACAATATATGAAAACTGCAAGTAGAATGGATAGACTTTCTGAATCAATTACAATAGCTATCACTACATTATCAAGAGAATTAAAAGAGTCTGGAAAAGATGTACTAAGTTTTAGTGCGGGTGAGCCTGACTTTGGAACACCTCAAGTTATTAAAAATGCAGCTATTAAAGCTATGGACAATGATGATACTAAATATACAGCGGTTGAGGGAACTCCTGCATGTAGAACTGCTGTTTGTGAAAAACTAAAAAGAGACAATGGACTTGATTATGATCTAAGTGAAATTATAGTTAGTGTTGGTGCTAAACATTCTCTATTCAACATCTTTCAAGCTGGAATAGAAGAAGGTGATGAAGTTATAATTCCAGCACCATATTGGGTAACTTATCCAGAGTTAGTAAAATATAGTGGTGGTACAGTTGTTGAGATACCAACTGATGATAAAAGTGAATTTAAAATTACACCAGAGCAATTAAAAGCTTCAATAACTCCTAAAAGTAAAATGTTAGTTTTAACAACACCTTCAAATCCTACAGGTAGTGTTTATACAAAAGATGAGTTAATCGCACTTGCTGATGTTTTAAAAGATACAAATATAACTATTATTAGTGATGAGATGTATGAAAAACTTGTATATGACAACTCTGATTTTACAGCAGTTGCAAGTGTGAGTGAAGATATGTTTAATAGAACTATTACTGTAAATGGTTTAAGTAAATCAGTTGCTATGACTGGATGGAGATTTGGTTATCTAGCAAGTAAAGATAAAGCTTTAGTAAAGGCTATGAAAAAACTTCAATCACAATCAACATCAAATATCAACTCTATCACACAAGCTGCTGCTATTACAGCTCTTGATGGAAGTGCTGATAATGATATAGAATCTATGAAAGTAGAGTTTGAAAAAAGAAGAGATATAGCTTGTGAACTTATAAATAATATTGATAAATTATCAGTTGTTAAACCAAATGGTGCATTTTATCTATTCGTAAATATAAAAGAGATTACTAACGATAGTATGCAATTTTCTAAAGACTTACTAGAGCAAGTTGGTGTTGCCGTTGTTCCTGGTGTCGCTTTTGGATTAGAGGGGTATTTTAGATTGTCTTTTGCTACAAGTGAAGATATTATTAAAGATGGTATAAATAGAATAGAACAGTTTATTAAAAACGCTTATTAATAATCAATATACAGCACAATCCTGTAATAAGTTTTACTTATTACAGGATTGTGCTAATCAATATAAAACTTTAGAAATATTATAAAGTTTTAATGTTGCTTATTTAACCTTAACTCTTTTCTTTGTTCATCATCTGTTTTAATATATGACCACCATGAATATTACCAGAAAAGTTTTCTTTCTCTGGTGTCATCAATATACTCATTTTCATAGTTTTAAGATTGTA
>JAYEPD010000018.1:0-3744 GCA_034723675.1 Campylobacterota bacterium | reverse complement strand
GCAGGCGGAATACCTCAAGATGTTATAGAGAGAATTTTCGAGCCATACTTTACAACAAAAGAGCAGGGAAAAGGAACTGGTATGGGTCTCTATATGTCTAAGATGATTATAGAAGATAATATGAGTGGAAGCTTGAGTGTTAAAAATGAAAATGATGGTGCTAAGTTTATGATAGATTTGAATGAACAGCCAAAGGTTATGGGGGGGGGTTCTATAGATGAATAAACTACAAAAATTACCCATAGGGATACAGACATTTAGCACAATAAGGGAAGATAATTATCTCTATGTAGATAAAACTGATATAGCTTATGAGCTTATAGAAAATTATCGATATGTATTTCTAAGCCGTCCTAGAAGATTTGGTAAGTCATTGTTTCTTGATACCTTACGAAATATATTTGAAGCTAAAAAAGAGTATTTTAGTGGTCTTGCTATAGAAGATAAATGGGATTGGAGTGTGAGTTATCCTGTGATAAATATCTCTTTTGCTAAAGGGAAGATTGAGAGTAGAGCCCAGCTTGATGATAGAATTATTAAGATATTAAAATCAAATCAAAAAAAACTAGGTATCGAGTGTGATGATAGCGATGATGTGGCAGGATGTTTTAGTGATCTTATAGAAAACTCTTATGAAAAATACAATCAAAAAGTAGTAATTTTAATAGACGAATATGATAAACCAATCTTGGACAATATCACAAACCCTAATATAGCTAAAGAGATTAGAGATGGACTTGTAAATTTTTATAGTGTCATAAAAGGGAGTGATGAGTTTTTAAGATTTGCATTTTTGACAGGTGTGAGTAAATTTACAAAAACATCTATATTTAGTGGACTAAATAACATAACTGATATTTCACTAAATTCAAAATTTGGAGATATTTGTGGCTATACTCAAAATGATGTAGAAACTACATTTAAGCCATATTTAGATGATGTCGATATGGATAAGCTAAAACGCTGGTATAACGGATATAACTTCTTAAAAAGTAACATGTACAATCCTTTTGATATATTGCTTTTTATAAATGAAGGATTTTTATATAGGAATTATTGGTTTGAGACAGGAACACCCACATTTTTAATGGATCTAATCAAACAAAATAATTACTTCTTACCAAACTTAGCAAATCTAAAAGTAGATGAAAAACTTCTAAATAGTTTTGATATTGAGAATCTTGACCTTGAAGTGATACTCTATCAAGCTGGTTATTTAACAATAGATAAAGTAGAAACAACAATTTTTGAAACATTAGAATACAGTTTAAAAATACCAAACAAAGAGGTAAAACAATCTCTAAATGATTATATTATCGCTAAAATATTAAAAGATAAAAATGCAACACAAAAGAAAACAGATACTTATAAAAGTTTATTACAAAGTGATATGACAAGCTTTAGAGATGCTCTAAAATCAATCTTCGCCTCAATCCCATACAACAACTACACAAAAAATGATATGCAAACTCACGAGGGTTTTTATGCAAGTGTTATATATGTATATTTACAATCATTGGGGCTAGATATAGTAGGGGAAGATGTAACAAACAAAGGCAGAATAGATTTAACTATAAAAATGGAACAAGCTATCTATATCATAGAGTTTAAAGTAGGAGATGGTAACGCACTACAACAGATAAAAGATAAACAATACTCACAAAAATATCTAAACGATGGTAAAGATATATATCTAGTTGGTATAAACTTTGATGAGGGTGAAAAAAATATAAGTAGCTTTGAGTGGGAGGAGATTACAGATGAGTAGTGAGTTTAAACCAACAATTTTATATGTAGAAGATGAAGCTGGGATTAGAGAGCAACTGAGTAAGTTTTTAAACTACTTCGCCAAAGAACTATTTGTAGCCAAAGATGGGCAAGAGGGTTTGGAGCTTTTTAAAAAGCACAAGCCTGACATCGTAGTTTCAGATATCAAGATGCCAAACATGAATGGCATAGAGATGGCACTAGCCATCAAAGAGATAAATCCCAAACAGCATATTATATTTACAACTGCTCATAGTGAGAGTGGCTTTTTTATGGAAGCTATAGATATGCAGGTAGATGGTTACATACTTAAACCTATAAATTTAGAAAAACTTGAGTATAAAATTGAAGTGATTAGTGAACAGATAAACCTAAAAAGAGAGAATGAAAAACATCTTCTTATAGAAGCAAAACTAAATAGCTTCATAAATCTTTTTGGACAACATGTTATCTCTTCAAGTACAGATACTAAAGGTATCATCACAAATGTAACACAATCTTTTTGTGAAATCTCAGGATACACAAAAGAGGAGTTAATCGGTCAGCCTCACAACATCATACGAGACCCACAAAACAGCAGTGAAATGTTTCAAGATATGTGGAAGATTATACAGAGTGGTGAAAACTGGGACGGAGTACTAAAAAACTCTAAAAAAAATGGTGGATACTACTGGGTAAAAACAACAATAATCCCTGATTTTAATAGTGATGGAGTCATCATTGGTTACACCTCTATAAGACACGATATCACTTCACAAAAAGCCAAAGATCAGTTTATGGCAAATGTAAGTCATGAACTAAGAACACCGCTTAACGCCATAATAGGGTTTAGCTCCATGCTTAGTAAAAAACTCCAAAAAAAGAACTATATTGAGATGTCAAGACAGATAAACTCTAGTTCAAAATCACTTCTCTCTATCATCAATGATATTTTAGACTTATCGAAAATAGAGGACTCTAGCTTCAAAATAGACCCCTATGAGTTTAATGCTTACGAGGAGGCTTATAGTTTCTCTTTGCAATTTCAAGGACTTGCTTACAAGAAAGCAGTTCACTTTATAACAGAGATAGATGAGAGTCTCAAAGCAACTTTTTTTGGAGACTGGAGTAGAATCAGTCAAATCATCTTAAATCTCATATCTAACGCAGTGAAATTTACTCCCCAAGATGGTGAAATAAAATATAGTCTCGAGTATAAAGAAGAGAATCTAATCATAACTGTTAGCGATAATGGCATAGGGATGAGTGCAGAGACACAAGATAGAATCTTTAAACCTTTTGAGCAAGCCGATGGAAGTACTACAAGGGAGTATGGTGGGACTGGTTTAGGTCTGAGTATAACTCAAAATCTACTAGAACTTATGGATGCAAAGATAGAGTTAGAGTCAGAACTACATAAAGGAAGCTCTTTTAAGGTAACACTACCACTCAAAAAAGTTCAAGAGCCTCAGGGTGAGGAGCATCAAATAGCACAAGATGGAGAAAAAAGTATGCTTAATGTTCACATACTTGTAGCTGAAGACAACAAAACAAACCAGATGCTCATAACTATGCTCTTAGAGGAGATAGGTGTCACTTGTGACATAGCAAATGATGGTCTTGAAGCTGTTGAGATGTATAACCCTAAACACCATAAACTGATACTCATGGATGAAAATATGCCAAATATGAATGGGACAAAAGCGATGCAAGTCATAAAAGAGAAGTATAAAAATGAGTGCGGAGCAGTAGTTGCCCTCACAGCAAATGCGATGCTAGAAGATAGAGATAGATTTTTAGCACTTGGAATGGATGAGTACATCACTAAGCCAATAGATGAAGATGAACTCTATAGAGTTTTAAAGGAGTTTTCATGAGTAGTAGCTCTATAAAACAGAACAATATTTTAATCATTCTCTTTGAGATTATAGGTGCGTCTCTAACTCTTTTTTTACTTCTCTCTTTAAGCTCCCTAGAGAAAGAGCAGACACAAGAGAT
>JAYEPD010000017.1:0-3762 GCA_034723675.1 Campylobacterota bacterium | reverse complement strand
CATAAACATAAATATACTAAAAAGTCATATCAAAAGCTAAATTTCGTAAAAAACTATCCAAAATGGGATATGTTTATCTCTACAGGGGTATTTCTAAATAAAATTCAAGATACATATGATGAAAGAAAAGATGAACTTTTTACTAATCTACAAGATATTGTAAAAGAAACAACAATAGCCAAAACTGGATATGTTTATATATTTGATAAAACTGATAAAATAATTATCCATCCAAATAAAACTATGATTGGTAAAAATATTGATAGTAAATTAAAAAATGACTTAGTAAATATAAGTGAGTCATCTAAAGAGTTGATATATAACGATAAAATATATTGGATAGAGTCTATACCTGAACTTGAGTTATATGTTGTATCTGTTACTAATATTGAAGAGTTTAAAGAATCATCAAAAACATTAAATAACTATATTATATTTTTAGGATTTATTATTTTTATAATCGCTATATCTGTAAGTATTATAACCTTTAGAAAATTTTTAAAACCTTTACTTCTATTATCAAAATTAACCAATAAAGTAAGAGCTGGTGACTTAACTATTCGTTCTAGTATAGATACAAATGATGAGATAGGTGCTTTATCAAAAGATTTTAATAATATGATAGAAACAATAGAAAAAAACCAATATAAAGATAAAATACTTTTTCACCAATCAAAATTAGCAAGTATGGGTGAGATGATAGGAAATATAGCTCATCAATGGAGACAACCTCTAAATAGAGTTAGTCTAAGTTTAGAAGTAATAGAATCAACAGTTGAAGATGATATTGTAGATAAAGATATGATACAAAAGAAAATAAATTCTTCAAAAAAAAATCTTCAATATATGTCAGATACTATTGAAGATTTTGCTAACTTTTTTCATACAGATAAAGTAATATCAAACACTGATATACAAAAAGTTGTAAATAAGTCTGTTGAACTTTTAGAAACAAGATTAAATAGTATTGATTTAACTATAACATTTTGCGAAGATTGTATTTGTAAAACCTATGAAAATGAATTGATACAAGTTCTACTTGTGATTTTAAATAATGCATTGGATAATTTTGAAAATAAAAAAATAGAAAATAAAAAAATAGATATTTTAATTGAACCAATAGATGGAAATATTGAGATTAAGATTACAGATAATGGTGGTGGAATATCAAAAGAGATTATAGATAAAATTTTTGATCCATATTTTACTACAAAATTCAAAAAAGAGGGAACGGGACTTGGGCTTTATATGGCAAAAATGATTGCAGAAGATAGTATGAATGGTAGTTTAAGCGTAAAAAGTATTAATGATAAAACCACTTTTGAAATAAAAATAAAAAATAATGGAGAAAATAAAATATGAATGATTTAAACTTATTGTGTGTTGAGGATGATGTAGAGGCATTGGAGGATATTGCTTATCTTTTAAAAAGACATTTTGGTGAAGTTTATAAAGCTATAGATGGTCAACAGGCATTGGATATTTATAAGGAAAAAAAACCAGATATAATACTGTTGGATATAAATATACCAAAAATCAATGGTCTAAAAGTAGCTGCAAATATTCGTGAAATAGATGAAGAAACTCCAATTATATTTCTATCTGCTCATAGTGAAAAAGATAAGCTATTAGAAGCTATTGAATTACAGGTGAGTTCTTATATGATAAAGCCTTTTAAGATACAAGAATTAAAAGATGTGATTTTGAAAAATATAGAAAAAGTAAAGTTAAATAAAAATATAATAAATTTAGATGAAAACTTTATATGGAGCAAAGACACTTACGAGCTTTATTATAAAGATATTCAAATAGCAACAACAAAAAATGAGATACTTTTAATCAAAATATTATTAGAAAACAAAGGGAACTATTTGACTGTAAACGAAATCGCATTTGACATATGTACAAGTGAAAAAGACTCAATTGGTAATAATATAGTGCAATTAATATCAAGATTTAAAAAGAAAATAATACAATATATAAACAGTGAAGAATTCTTCATTGAAAATAGATATGGAAATGGATACAGAATAAAATAGGTTATCTTTAAAATAAAAAAGGTTGAGAATAAAATCTCAACCTTTTTTATATGTTATTTTAGATTAACAAGATGGTACATTTCCTGAGTCATTTGCATACTCATAGAAAAAGTCATAATAGTGAGGAATAAATTTCTCTTTAACTTTTTTAACATCTGGACAAATTGATTTTATCTCATCTGCTAATTTTCCATCTTCCATGATAGCTTCCCACTCATCTTGTGAATGTTTACCAGCCATTTTAGCACCAGATATACCACATGGTTTTTTAAGTTTTTTAGAAAATAATTTCATACCTTTTGTTACATCTGCTGATGCTACTGTTGTACTCATAGCCAATGCAATAGCACCTGCTAATACTAATTTTAGTAAATTGTTCATATCAATCCTTTTTTTTATTTGATAAAAGTATATCATATGTTTATAAAATTTTTATAAATTATGATATGATTCGATATGAAATATTACATTTTAAAACAATTGGTAAACCATCTTAAGAGTAGAACAAATTTAAAATATATAAAAAGAGTTGATAATAATACTATTAAAATAGAATTTAATGATCAAGAGATATATTATTTTGATTTAACAAAGGGAAACTCCTTTATTTATAAAAAAAGTGTTAATGATAGTGTAAAAAAAGATTTTAATGCACCATTTGATGTGATATTGAAAAAAAGATTTACAAACTCTACTATTGAAGATATATCTCTTTTAAATGATGATAAAATCATACAAATATATGTAAAAAGTAAATCTTCTTATAAAACACAAACTACAATACTTCAGCTTGAATTTACAGGTAAAAATACAAATATAATCATACTAGATGAAAACACAATCATACTAGAAGCACTAAGACATATAGATGAATGGTCATCTTTAAGAGTTGTAAAAGTTGGTATAAAGTTAAAAGAGTTAGATAAACCAGATTTTAAATATGAAGATAAGCATATAGAAGATATGGATAAGTTTTTACTGGATTTATATACAAGTAGAGAAAATAAAGAGCTAGAGAGTCTAAAAAAACAAAAAAACATACAGATTAAAAAACAGATAAGAAAATTAAAAAAGATTTTGGACTCTTTGGATGATATAGAGACTTTAGAAAAAAACAGCATCAAATATAATCTTGAAGCGAGTGAAATTTTAAATAATCTTTATAAGTTATCTGGATATGAGAAAAGTTTAAAAGTATTAAATTCAAATGACCTATTTACTAAATCAAAAAAAGCAAAACAAAAAGTTAAAAATCAATATATAGAAAATAATAATTTGACTTTAAAACTTGAATATTACCAAAGACTTATATCTATAATAGAAAACTGTACAACAAAAGATGAGATAGAGTTTTATTTGCCTAAAAAAGATAAAAACCAAATAAAAACAAAAAAAGCTCAACCATATAAAAGCTTTTTTATAGATGGATATAAGATTATGTTGGGTCGTGATGAGAGGGAGAATATATATCTGTTAGAAAACTCTAAAGCTAGTGATTTTTGGTTTCATCTAAAAGATCAAGTTTCATCTCATGTGATAGTATCAAATACTAAAAAAACTATCCCCTCACATATCATTGAAGAAGCTGCTAAGATATGTGTAATATTCTCCTTAAATACAAAAGGGGTGTATGAAGTTGACTATACTCAAAGACGAAATGTAAAGATTCAAACAAGAGCAAATGTACTATATAATCCTTATACTACTATAGTTGTAAAGGTTT
>JAYEPD010000016.1:0-17362 GCA_034723675.1 Campylobacterota bacterium | reverse complement strand
CTATCAAAGCTTCAGGTCGTGGCATACATCCATTTACATACATATCTACAGGGATATAATCATCAAGTTTTTTAATAGTGTTGTAACTATCCCAATACATCCCACCATTTATAGTACAACTTCCAAGTCCTATTACAAACTTTGGTTCACTCATCTGCTCATAACTTCTTATTACCCTTTTTAGTGTTTTAGTTGCACAATAACCTGATACTATAAGTATATCAGCTTGCCTAGGAGTTGCAACTCCCACTACTCCTAACCTTTCTATATCATATCTACTTGTAAAAGTAGGGGGCATCTCAATAGCACCACACCCTGTACCATATGCCAAAACAAACATACTTTTACTAGCAAACCAATCAACTGCTTTTTGTACAATAGATTGGGTACTTTTTGTATTGTGTTTTTCATCTTCTAAAACTTTTTGATAATCTATAAAACCTTCATCCATATTTGTATCCCAATTTTTTTATTATTTCAGACCTGTTTTTTTGCTTCAGTCTCAACCTCTTCTAAAAATCTACCTAAAAGTTTATCTGTAGGTAGTTTGTCTATCACTTCACCATGTTTTATAATAAGACCACTTCCATTACCATAAGCAATAGCAACATCAGCACTTTTTGCTTCACCAATAGCGTTTACTACACATCCCATAACTGATACATTTAATGGAGTTTTTATATGTGCTGTAGCCTTTTCTACTTCGGCTACTGCACTTACTAGATCAGCTTCAATTCTACCACAGGTTGGACAAGATATTATATTTAATCCCTCTTTTATAATCCCAGCATCTTTTAAAATAGCACGACCAACCTCTATCTCTTTTTCTAATTCACCTGTCATAGAAACACGCAAAGTATCTCCTATACCATCAAGTAGTAAACTACCAAGGGCAATAGAAGATTTTATAGTACTATGAAATTGTGTTCCAGCTTCAGTTACACCTAAGTGAAAAGGGTAATTATTTAGAGGTCTTAACATTCTATAACTCTCAACAGTTCTTTGTACATCACTAGCTTTTAATGATATTTTAATATCAGTAAAATCTAAATCTTCAAGAAATTTTATGTTGTAAAGTGCAGATTCAACCATACCAAGTGCAGTTTGTCCATATTTATCTTCAAATTGTGACTCTAAGCTACCACAGTTGACACCAATACGAACAGGTAAATCTCTTTGTTTACAAGCTTTTATTATCTCTTTTATTTTATTTTTTTCATTTATATTTCCAGGATTAAATCTAATACAATCAACAAATTCAGCAGCCTTTAGAGCTAACTTATAGTTAAAGTGTATATCAGCAACTATAGGTAACGATGTTTGCTCTTTGATAGATTTTAGAGCATAAGCTGCTTCCATATCAGGAACAGCTACACGAACTATATCTGCTCCTGCAAAATGTAATTGTCTTATCTGTTCAACAGTTGCTTTTATATCGCTTGTTTTTGTATATGTCATAGATTGTACACTAATTGGTGCATCACCACCAACTGCTACATCACCTACAAATATCTTTTTAGTTTTATATCTTGTTATCATAACATCGATTTTATCTAAATTATTATAGAATAACACTTTATAAGGAGAATTTTTGAAAAATATTTTTATTTTACTGTTAAGTATAGTTATTGGTTATTCTGATACTATTAGGTTTTCATCGTTGCCAATGGATAAATCACCAAAGTTGTTTGAACAGTATAGTTATATGTTGAGATATTTAGAAAAAGAGACAGGTGATAAATTTGAGTTTATACATAGTAGATCATATAGAGATTTAATAAATAAATTTAAAAATGGTAAAATTGATATTATCGAATTGGGTCCTTTACCTTATATAAAACTAAAAGAACAATATAAAAAAGCAGAACCTTTTTTAACATTTAATGCAAAAGATGGTAATCCATATTATAGATGTGAATTTGTAACAACAGAAAAAGATATAAATAGTTTATTGGATGTGGATAATAGTAAAAAAGTTATACTTACAAGAAAACTATCAACATGTGGTTATCTTATGAGTGAGCTTATGTTTCAAGATGTAGATAATAGTTTAAATTATCTGGATTATATATATGTAGAGACGCACTCCAATGTTTTGATAAATTTACTCATAAAAGAGAACTCTGTTGGTAGTGTTAAGTCAACAATATTAGATAAATATGAACATTTTAATTTTAAAAAGTTAGCACACTCTAAACCTATTCCAGGTTTTGCTTTTATCGCAAATAAAGAGAATATATCAAAAGAAAAGATAAAAAAGATACAAAAGGCAATACTAAAGCTAAACCCATTAACGAATGATAAAGATAAAGAGATAGTATCAAAATGGAGTAACAATACTAAATATGGGGCAATTATAACCAAAAAAGATGCTTATGATGTTGTGACAAAGGCTATAAAAGTTGTAAAAATACCAAAGGAAGATAAGTGAGAAAACAAAAGTTATTAACTAAAATAATTACACCAATTGTATTAATAGGGATTGTCTTTTCTTATTTAGGATTTCTTTATCTGAATACAATGGTAGAAACAACTATAAAACAAGAAATATCTGAAAAATTAGATAGTAAAGTAAATAATACAATTGACAATATGGAATACGAATTTAAACTATTATTTCAACTATATGGTAAATCTTCAGGGGACTATTTTGCTCAAGAGAAGATCTCAAAAGCTATGGTTTTAAATCAACTAAAATCAAATGAAAAAGATTCAACTAATATTGTATATGTAATAGAACCAAATGAATATATAAAAATAGGAAATAAGATATTAACTTCTAGTGAATTAGCAAAATTAGTACGGACAAATAAAGATAAAGTAGTTATAGATGAAACAACATATAAAGTAAAACAACTATATTTTAAACCTTGGGAGTGGAATATTATATATCTACTTGATACTACAAGTTTTAAAGATATTTTAGAGAAAAATAAATTAGTACTTTTAGGTATCATTTATATATTATTATTCATATTAGTAGTTATTGTTATCATTACATTAAATATATATATTAAAGAACCAATAGATATATTGTTAAATCATTTTAGTCTTATAACAAAAGGTGAGTATATGGATATATCAAACATCACCTACAATACCAATGAGATAGATGCACTGATAAAAGATGTAAACAATATGACAAAGTCAATTCAATATAGGGAAGAAGAATCAGAAGCATTACTTGAACTAACCAAAAAAAATGAATCATATATGCAAGATATATTAAGTTCTCAAAGTAGTATAATTATAATCAATGACAAAAAAGAGATTTTAGATGTAAATGATAGCTTTTTAGAGTTCTTTCATGAATACGAAACGATAAATGACTTTAAAAAAGAGCATTCTTGCGTGTGTGACTTCTTTATTGAAGAGGAGGGTTTTGTATATAAATTTAAAGATAAAAATTGGATAGAGTATATTTTATTAAATAATGAACTATTGCATAAGGTTAAAATTCTTAAAGATAACAAATATTATATATATACAATAGAAGCAAAAAAATCTGAAAAATATAATCGTATTATTTTAACTATGACCGACATAACAGAGTTAGAAAAAAGTAACAATTTACTAAAAGAGTATAAAAAAGCAGTTGATGCTGGAACAATAGTGTCTAAAACTGATATAAAAGGTAAAATAACTTATGTAAATGATAAATTTATAAATATATCAGGATATACAAAAGATGAATTAATTAATGAAAATCACAATATGGTAAGTAGTCCAAATACTAAAAAAGAGATTTTTAAAGATATGTGGAAAACTATAAAATCAAAAAAAATATGGTATGGAAATATAGAAAATAGAAAAAAAGATGGTGGCTCATATTTTGTAGCAGCTACTATTATACCTATACTAGATGAGAATGATAATATTATAGAGTATATGGGACTTAGATATGATATAACAGAACAAATTCAAGCAGTAGAGAAAGCTAAAAAAGCAGAAAATACTAAAAGTTTATTTTTAGCAAATATGTCACATGAGATAAGAACCCCTTTAAATGCAATAATAGGTTTTACAAAAATACTAAAAAATTCTAAGTTAGATAAAAAAGAGACAAGTTATATAAATATAGTAGATAGTAGTGCTCAAAATCTACTTGGTATAGTAAATGATATACTAGATATATCAAAAATCGAGAATGGAAGTTTGGTTTGTGAAAGTATAGAGTTTAACCCTTTTAAAGAGTTCAACTCTATAATAGATCTATTTTTAGCAAAAGCTGATGAAAAAAATATAAATATAATATCAAATATAGACCCAAAGATTTTACATAAAATAATAGGAGATCCATTACGAATAAAACAAGTCTTATCAAACCTTATATCAAATGCGATAAAGTTTTCACATGATAACTCTGATATAGTTGTAGATATAAAACTAATAAAACAAGAAAATAACTATTGTAAAATAGGTTTTAGTGTAAAAGATAACGGTATAGGTATAAGTAAAGAGAAACAAAATACAATATTTGATGATTTTACACAAGCAGATGATAGTACAAGTAGAGAGTATGGTGGTACAGGACTTGGACTTAGTATAAGTAATAAAATAGTAAATGCCTTGGGTTCAAATATACAAATAGAAAGTGAAGCAAATCAAGGTAGTAGGTTTTATTTTGATTTAGAGTATAAAAATGATGAAAAAAACAATAAAAATATGGAAGAGTTAAATAAGGTAAAAGTTGGTGTAGTAGAATTTAAAGAGGATTATGGTTATACGCAACTATTTCAATATATCGATTATCTTACACTATTAACTACATATAATAATACAGATGAATTAAAAGATATTACAGATCTTGATTTGTTGTATGTTTATGAAGATGATATTGATGAAAATATTAAAAAGATACATAATTTAAATAATACTAGAATTATAGTTTTATCTAAAAGTACCCAAAAATGTGATAAATTGGAAAATTGTGAAGTATTGAATATACCATTTAATAGATCTGCATTATTTGATATGTTAGCAGAATATATAGATAAAACAGATAGTTCAATTACAAATAAAACAGAACAATATACACAATTTCAAGGTTCTATTTTAGTAGCAGAAGATCATCTTGTAAATCAACAACTTATATCTATGCTTTTAGAGTTAAGAGGTATTAAGTTTGAAGTTGCATCAAATGGACAAGAAGCAGTAGATTTATTTGAAAAAAATAGTTATGATTTAGTTCTTATGGATATAAATATGCCTATAAAAAATGGTAAAGAGGCTACAAAAGAGATAATAGAATACGAACAATTAAAAAAATTAACTCATACTCCTATTGTTGCACTTACAGCAAATGTAATAGAAACTGATAAAAAAGAGACTATGGAGATAGGGTTTGATGATTATTTGCTTAAGCCAATTGATGAGATAAGAATTGATGAGGTATTTACAAGATATTTAACTATGAAAAAAGAGGTTATAATAGATTCAAAAATAGTAGAAGATACTCCTGTTGTACAAGTTGATTTTAATTTAGAAGATATAAGTAAAAAGATGGGATTACCAAGTGTTGTTGTGAAAAAGATAGTTACAAGTTTTACTACAACAATAGATGATGATTTGTGGAAGTTAAAAGACGCTATAGAGAAAAATAATATAGATGAGGTAAAAGATTTTTCACATAAGATAAAAGGTGCATCTTTAAATCTTAGAATGGAAAATGTATCTCATTGGGCATCAAGTATAGAAAAACAAGCAATAGAGAATATTAATAAAACAATTGAAAAAGATTTTGAAAGTTTAGAAAAGGAGATTAAAGTTGTTCAAGAATCAGTATTATGATTCTTGAAACATATCATATATTTTTTTTATACTAGATATATTTTTTTGAAATAGTTCAACTAAAACTGGATCAAAATGTACTCCACTCTCTTTTTTTAAGAGTTCAAGAGCATCATCAAAACTCCAAGCTTTTTTATAAGGTCGTGTTGATACTAAAGCATCAAATACATCTGCAATAGCTACAATTCTCCCTTCAATAGGTATACTGTCTGCACTTAAGCCATTTGGATAACCTGTACCATTATATTTTTCATGGTGTGTTAATGATATCAAAGCACCCATTTTTAAGTATTTACTTTTTGTATCTTTTAATATAGAGTACCCAATGGTTGGATGTGTTTTCATAACATCAAACTCTTCATCAGTAAGTTTTGCTGGTTTAAGTAAAATATTATCTGCTATTCCAACTTTTCCTATGTCATGAAAAGGTGATGCATAAAATATACACTCTTGAATCTCTTCACTCAATCCATATTCTTTTGCTAAAATTTTTGAATAGTTTGCTACTCTGGCAACATGACTTGCTGTTTCTGGATCTTTATATTCAGCTGTTTTACCTAATACTATCAATGATTCATGTTCTCTATTGATAAGTTCTATGGTTGCTTTTTTTACTTCATTTTCTAAAAGTTTTGCTTTATCAGCTAGAATAATTTGTGCTTCTCTTAATCTTAATAAATTTTGTGTACGGATTGTAAATTCAACCAAATCTAAAGGTTTGTTTAAAAAATCAGTTGCACCAGCTTTTAAAGCATCAAGTTTTATATCTTCACCTGCTGCTGTTATCATAATAATAGGTGTTGAACTGTTAGTTTCCCTAAATTTTTCAATTAACTGCAATCCATTCATATCAGGCATCATATAATCAGTAAATATAATATCAACTTCATTATTTGTTATAAACTCGAAAGCTTTAATAGGATCACTAAAATTTATAACTTTTAATTCTATTTGATCTGCAAATGCTTCTAATAGCATCAAGTTTTGTTCATTGTCATCAATTGAAACTGCGATTATATTTTTATACATATATTTCCTTTTTTAACTATTCTATCAAAAAGAGTTATTAAATTATCTTAAATAAAATATTTATTATGATATTATTGTAAATTATTTTAAGGAAAAAATATGGATACAAAATTAAAACGATTGATTTCAATAGGTATAGTTTTATTGATAACCTCTGTCGGGATTGTTTATTATACTTTTCAAGTGATGATGGAAGATAATATAATCAAAAATATTGTTAAAAATTCACAAGAAGATGTAAAAAGACTACAAATTGTAAGAGAGTATTATACGAAATTTATCGTATCTGATGTAAAAAAACATGCACCAAATATACATCTTGACTTTGACCATAAAGATATAGATGATAATATCCCTTTCCCTACTACAGTTATACATGATTTAACAAAAATGTATTCTTTAAGAAGTGATACAAAGTTTGAATTTTATAGTGAGTTTCCTTTTTTAAATAGAAAAGATAGAGTTTTGACATCATTTCAAAAAGAGGCGATAAAAAAAGTTGAAGAGAGTGAAGATGGAATATATTATAAAAAAGATACTATTGACGGCGAAGATGTTTTAAGAGTTGCAGTTGCAGATTATATGATTTTACCTGCTTGTGTTAAGTGTCACAATTCACACAAATTAAAAAATTGGTCTAGTGATAAATGGAAGCTTGGGGACAAAAGAGGTGTTATTGAGATAATAACACCTATTGAATATTGATTTTATAAAAAAAGATATAAATTACGGAGAAAAAATGAAACATATTGTTTTTGATATAAATGATAAGCAAAGTAGAAAAAATGCAATAAGAGAATCTCAAAAAAGTATTTATAATATTGATTCATCAAAAAGTTCACAATTAGTTCAAATATTTACAGCTATTACTGATGAAAAACAAATAAAAAAGATTATTACAAAATATAAAAAGTATTTTCCAAATGCTCTAATCATAGGTACTACAACAGCAGGTGAGATAGTATCTGCTAAGATGCAAGATGATTCAACGGTGATAAGCTTGTCTTTATTTGAAAAAACAAGGCTAAAAGTACAACATGTAAAAAAAATTGAGCATAAATCTGGAAGAAAACTTGCTTCTAAAATTTGTAATGATAAAACAAAAGCGACGATTGTTTTAAGTGAGGGGCTTACTGGAGAAGATTATGCAGGTTTTTTAGAAGGATTTAAGGAGGAACATCCAGATATTATAGTAGCTGGTGGATTAGCTGGAGATAATTTTAAACTACAAAAAACATTGGTATTTTTAAATGACAATATTTACGATACAGGTTCAGTTGCAGTCTCTTTTAGTGGAAAATCTCTTTTTGCTGATAATAGGTATAATCTTAACTGGACACCAATTGGGAAAGAGTTTACGGTCACTTCCTCTACTAAAAATATAATTCATACAATAGATAATATAAAAACTGTTCCATTTTTCAAAAAATATTTAGGAGAAGAGATATTTGCAGATGATGCGAAAGCTTTATCTGATTTTCAGTTGCTCTACAGAGATGGTACGACTGTAGTAGCAAGAACACCTATGGCAGTTGATGGAGAATCGATTATATTTGCTGCACCAATAGAAGAGGGGCAGGTTGTCCAATTTGGCTTTTCTAATGCAAGTTCCATAATAGCTGGTTCAAATATGATAAAAAAGAATATTGAAAAAAGTTCTAGTCAAGCAATATATATCTTTTCGTGTATCGCTAGAAAAACTTTATTGGGAATTGAACTTGAAAAGGAGTTTAAGAATTTTGAAAAAATAGCTCCTACTGCTGGATTTTTTACATATGGAGAGTATTATAGTACCAATCAAAACAATGCATTATTAAATTGTACAACTACACTTTTGGTTCTTTCAGAATCTACTAAAAAAATAGAAAACAATAGTGATGTAATACAAGAAGATAACAAAGAAGATAATAGACTTTCAGAGATTGGAAATGTAACTTTTACTGCTTTGACTAATTTTGTTAAACAAACAGCATATGAGTTAGATGAAAATGTGAAACTTCTCAACCAATACAAAAATGCAGTAGATGCTACACTTTATGTATCAAAAACTAATATAAAAGGGATTATTACATTTGTAAATGATAACTTTTGTAGAATAAGTAAATATTCAAGAGAGGAGCTTGTTGGTCAGCCTCACTCAATTATAAGAGATTCAAGTGTATCTGACTCTGTTTTTGAAAATATGTGGAAAACTATAAAAAGTGGTAAAACTTGGAAAGGAAGTTTACCAAATAGGACTAAAGATGGTTCAATTTATTATGTTAATGCAACAATCAATCCTACTTATGATAATAAGGGTAAAATTGATGGATATATTGCGATTCGGTTGGATATAACAAAAGAGATTCTTGCTCAAAAGAAGATGAAAGAGAAAGAGAAGCTTATTAAGGTAATTTTTGATAATCAAGATAATATAGTTATTTACTCATCTAAAAAAGAGGGTATGTTAAATATAAATAAAACTTTTTTTCAATATTTTGATTTTAAAGATATAGATGAATTTAAATCAAAATATAAATGTATTTGTGATTTATTTATAAAAGAGAATGGTTATATTGATCCTGTGACATATCCTGATTGGCTTGACAAAATAGTTGAGGATGATAAAACAGATTACAAAGTTAAAATGCTCTCAAAAGAGGATAAAATACACACATTTACTATTAAAATAAAAAAAATAGATACTAATTATATAATTAATTTCTTGGATATTACAACCCTTGAATATGCTTTACAAAAAGCTTATGCATCAGAACAAGCAAAATCAATATTTTTATCAAATATGTCTCACGAGATACGAACTCCATTGAATGGGATTTTGGGATTTGCAGATCTATTAAAAAAGGGTAATTTAGATAAAGATTCTACAAGATATGTTGATATTATCAATAAAAGTGGTCAAACACTTTTAGCGGTTGTGAATGATATTTTAGATTTTTCTAAGCTAGAAAGTGGAGAGTTGTCACTTCATGAAATAGATGTAAACCTTGTGTCTGAGATGGAAGCTTCAGTTGCAACATTTGCATTAGTTTCAAAATCAAAACAGATAGATTATTTTACATATATTGATACAAATATTCCAAAAACACTTAAATGTGATTCTCAAAGACTTAAACAAGTATTAATCAATCTTACAAGTAATGCTATTAAATTTACCCCTGAATATGGTAAGGTAGCAGTAAATATTAAATTAGAAAAGATACAAAAAAATAAAGCAACAATTTCTTTTAGTGTAGAAGATAGTGGTATAGGGATAAAAAAAGAGAAACAATCCACAATTTTTCAACCTTTTTCGCAAGCAGATAACTCTATAAGTAGAGAGTTTGGAGGAACAGGGCTAGGTCTTGCTATAAGTAGTCAATATGTAGAGATGATGGGAGGTAAACTTGAAGTTAAAAGTGAGCTAGGTGTAGGGAGTGATTTTTATTTTAGATTAAAACTTCCTATTGTAGATGGTTCTGAACATATGACAAAAGATGCTAGTATTACAGATAAAAATATAACAATATTACAGCCAATTACTAAAATTGAATGT
Source organism: Campylobacterota bacterium (assembly GCA_034723675.1). GTDB lineage: Bacteria > Campylobacterota > Campylobacteria > Campylobacterales > Arcobacteraceae > JAIOSF01. Next base: position 7,008 of record JAYEPD010000016.1, on the reverse strand, counting down.
GGAATATATGATGTAATAAAAAGTTATCTTCAAGGGTGGATGTGTAGTTTTACTACAATTAAAAGTGTAGATGATATTGATGATACAACAGATATTGTTATTGTTTGTGCAAAACATTTTGAGAATAAAGCTTGCCAAGAGGTACTTAATATATATGAAAAACTACAACTTATTTATGTTGAGGGTGGAGATGAAGTATTTCAATGTTCACATAAAAAATTTCATCTTATAGAACAACCTATGACTGGTTCTATGCTATTTGATAAACTTATCACTCTTGCTAATCCAAACTTAAATCATACAAATACACATACAAAACAAAATAGTGTAAATTATAATGGAAATATACTTGTAGTTGAGGATAATGAAACAAATCAGATGCTTATTGGAATTATGCTTGACCAAAGAGGTTTAACATATACTATTACGAACAATGGAGAAGAGGCAGTTGCAAAAGCTACCAATAATGAGTATGATATTATTTTTATGGATATTAATATGCCAGTTATGGATGGTATTAGTGCTACTAAGATATTGCGAAAAAAGAATTATAATAAACCGATTGTCTCATTGTCTGCAAATGTGATAGAATCAGATGTAAAAAAATTCTTAGAAGCAGGGGTAAATGATACTTTAAACAAACCAATAGTAGAAGCACAATTAGATGCTGTTTTAACAAAATATTTAGCCTTAGAATCAAAAGAAGAATCTATAGTATTTGATAAGATAGATGTAGAAAAATTAGGTGATATACTTTCTCTTTCAAATAAGGAAATTATTTTAAAGCTTTTAAACAGTTTCAAAAAAACTGCACAAGATATGGTTCAAAAAATAGAAATGGATAACTTAGATAAAGAGTTAATTCATACCCTAAAAGGCTCTGCTGGAAATCTAAGATTTAATGAGATTTATAATATTACCAAAAAATTTGAAGATGAATATGATGGTTGGAGTGATGATGAAAATATACAAAATAGTAAAATGATACTCTCTCATCTTAAAGAGGCTATTAAAAATATTGAATTACTCTGATTTGATTCTGTTTTAGATTATCTTAGTTATTTTTAGATATAATCGTTACAATATAAGAAAACATTTTAGGAAAATTCTTGGAAAATATTAATATATTCGATTTAGTTGTAATTATACTTATAACATTACTTGGGCTTAAAGGTTTATTTAGAGGTCTTACAAAAGAGTTATTTGGTTTAGTAGGTATAGTTGGTGGAGTTTTTATAGCTTCAAGACTTGCTAAAGAGACAGGTGCTTTTATAGATTCTATCATACCACTTGATAATGAAAACTCTATATTACTGGCTGGTTTTGTTCTTACTCTAGTTGTTTTTTGGATAGTTGCTTATCTACTTGGAACAATATTAGAAAAAGTATTTTATATAAGTGGTTTAGGAATTTTTGATAAACTATTTGGGTTTATTTTTGGTGCAGGTAAAATATTTTTGCTTTTTAGTATCATAGCTTATGCAGTTACAAATGTAAAAATGATAAATGATAAACTCAATGTAAGTTTAGAAAATAGTATCATGATGCCTTTATTTATAGAAACAGGTGGGTATATTATAAAACTTGATACAATAGGGTTGCAAGAATCAGTATCTAAACAACTTGATGTTGTAGTTGATGCTACAAAAGATACAATTGAAGAGTTGTCAAAAGAAGAATTAGAAAAAAGAGCAATAGAGCTTAAAAAACAACTAGAGGAAACAACTAGTGAAAAGTAACGATATTGTTATTGATGATTTGAAGATGGTTCTTAAAAATAAAGGTATGAAATATACTGAACAAAGAGCAATAATACTTCAAATACTTCTAAATATAGATGAACATCTAAATGCAGAAGAGGTTCATGAAATAGTAAAAGAAAAATATCCAAAACAAAATATAGGGATAGCTACTGTTTATAGAACACTTAATTTTCTTGAAGAGGTGGATCTTATATCATCTATATCTTTTGGCAAAGATGGTAAAAAATATGAGGGAAAAGACAAAAATCATCATCACGATCATATTATCTGTACATCTTGTGGAAAAATAGTAGAGTTTCTTGATGTCGAAATTGAGAGAAGACAAGAAGAAGTAGCAAATAAAAATGGATTTGTTATAACAGATCATACTATGCAGATATTTGGTATATGTACCCAATGTCAAAATAAAAATTAATTAAAAAAAGGATATACTCAATTGTTTGAAAATAAATATATACAACAAAGAATTCAAAAAGCAGAAGATTTAAGAGAAGCAGGATTTAACCCTTATTCAAATCAATCAAATAGAAACACAACAATAAGTAAGTTTATAAATGTAAATAGTGATATAGAGTCTAAAGAAGATAAAAGAGATGAAAACAGAGTTTATACAGTAGCAGGTAGAATAAAATTTTTAAGAGTTATGGGGAAAGCAAGTTTTGTAAAAATAGAAGATGAGAGTGGTATGCTTCAAGTATATATAAGTCGTGATCATCTACCTGAGGGTTTTTACAATAGTATATTTAAAAAAATGATTGAAGTTGGTGATATAATTGAAGTCTCTGGATATCCATTTGTTACAGGTAAAGGGGAGCTGTCTCTTCATGTAGGTGAGTTTAAAATTCTTACAAAAGCTATATCTCCACTTCCTGAAAAATATCATGGAATTCAAGATAAAGAGCTTAGATATAGACAGAGATATTTAGACCTTATTATGAATAGTGAAGTTCGAAAAACATTTCATACAAGATCAAAAGTTATATCTCTTACAAGAAGATTTTTTGAAGATAAAGGTTTCTTAGAAGTAGAAACTCCTATGATGCATCCAATTGCAGGTGGAGCAAATGCGAAGCCATTTACAACACACCATAACGCTTTAGGTGTAGATAGATTTTTAAGAATTGCACCTGAGTTATATCTAAAAAGACTTATTGTTGGTGGGTTTGAAGCTGTATTTGAGATAAATAGAAACTTTAGAAATGAGGGTATGGATGCCACTCATAATCCTGAATTTACTTCTATAGAGTTTTATTGGGCTTATAAAACATACAAAGATTTAATAGTTATAACAAAAGAGTATTTTGAGTATCTATTTGAACATCTTGAATTACCTACAATATTACCTTATGGTGACCTAGAGATTGATTTTTCAAGTTTTACAGAAGTACCACTTATTGAATCGCTTACAACTATTGGTGGAGTTCCTGCTGATATAACAACGAATAAAGATAAAATTTTAGCTTTTTGTAAAGAGAAAAATATAGATGTAAATGATAAAATGAATATAGGTCAACTTCAAGGTGAACTTTTTGATGAGTATGTTGAAGCAAAACTTATCAATCCAACATTTATCACTGAGTATCCAGTTGAGATAAGTCCACTTGCAAGAAGAGATGATGAACAACCACATTTAACTGATAGATTTGAACTATTTATTGGTGGTAAAGAGATAGCAAATGCCTTCTCTGAGTTAAATGATCCTCTTGATCAACTGATGCGATTTGAAGGTCAGATGAGTGCAAAAGATGCTGGTGATGATGAAGCACATGAGATGGATGCTGATTTTGTAAATGCACTCTCTTATGGTATGGCTCCAACAGCAGGTCAAGGTATAGGTATAGATAGACTTGTGATGATGCTTACAAATCAACATAGTATTAGAGATGTACTTCTGTTTCCTGCTATGAAACCAATAGCCAATGAAGTAGATTTACATAGTGATGTAGAAGAGATAAAATAATAATTTAAGATATAGTATTGAATAATTATGGTATAGATATTTGGGGTGATGATAATTATATTATAGAGGATGGAGTAGTTAAGTTAAATTATGAAAATAATCCATCTTTAATAGATATAGTAAAAAGTATAAGAGAAGAGGGTAATACTGGTCCTTTAATCTTAAGATTTCCACATATAACCAATAAACAGATAAATAAACTTTATGATACTTTTAATGATACAATAACAGAGTATAAATATGATGCATCATTTTATGCAGTTTTTCCATTAAAAGTAAATCAACTTCCAAATTATGTATTACCAATGTTAAAAAATAGTAAACACCTTAATTATGGACTTGAAGCAGGAAGTAAAGCAGAACTTATTCTTGCTATGGCATACAATAATCCAAATGCACCTATAACTGTAAACGGCTTTAAAGATAAAGAGATGATAACTTTAGGTTTTATTGCAAAAAGCCAAGGTCACGATATAACTATTACAATTGAGGGGTTAAATGAACTTCAGACTATAATAGAAGTTTATAATGAGTTAAAATTACCTTGTCCAAATATAGGACTTCGTGTAAGACTTCATAGTAGTGGAAGTGGAGCTTGGGCTAAAAGTGGTGGGATAAATTCTAAGTTTGGACTTAGTTCACTAGAGATAATTGATGCCTTTGAGATGCTGAAAAAATATAATTTAGAAAATTCATTGAAAATGATACATTTTCATATAGGTTCTGCTATGAATACAATAGGTCCATTAAAAAAAGCATTAAAAGAATCTGGTCATATCTATGTTGAACTTAAAAAGATGGGAGCAGAACATCTTGACTCTATAAATATTGGTGGTGGTTTATCAATAGAATATTCACAATATGAAAAAATAACACAATACAGTTTAAAAGAGTTTGCATCTGATGTTGTATTTACTTTAAAAGATATCGCTTTAAAAAATAGTGTAAAAGAACCAAATATATTTACAGAATCGGGAAGGTTTATAGCAGCTGCAAGTTCAGTAATCATAACACCAACTTTGGAGCTTTTTTCAAGTGAATACAATAAATCAAATTTAAAACTTAAAAAAAATAATCCACCAATTATTACAGAGATGAACTCTTTGTATAATGATATGACAAAAGAGAATGCAAAAGAGTATATGCATGATAGTTTAGAGCATTTGGAATCAATACTTACCCTTTTTGATTTGGGTTATGTTGATTTAAAAGATAGAAGTAACGCAGAGGTTTTAACTCATCTTATTATAAAAAAAGCTATAAAATTTCTTAGTAAAAAAGATGATAAAGAGTTGAGATATTTAGATGATAAGATACAAGAAAAATATCTTTTAAACTTCTCTATTTTTCAATCTTTACCAGACTTTTGGGGTATTGATCAACAGTTTCCAATCATCCCAATAACACATCTGGATAAACAAGCTACAAGAGGTGCAAATATCTGGGATATAACTTGTGATAGTGATGGTGAGATACCTTTTGATGCAACTAAACCACTATATTTACACGATGTTGACTTAGAAAAGGAGGAGTATTTTATAGGTTTCTTTTTAGTGGGTGCTTATCAAGATATATTGGGTATGAAGCATAATTTATTTAGTTCTGCATCTGAAGTTAATATCTCATTTGAAAATGGTATTATGAAAAAAGAGAATTTTTTGAAATCACAAAGTATAATAGATATATTTGAAGATTTAGATTATAATCCAAAAGATATATTTGATAGTCTTTATAAAAAAACAAAAGATAAAAAGCTATATGGAATGTTAACTGAATATATAAATGATAATAATTATTTAAAAACAATAGCAATAGAGGGTAAAAATAGATGAGTTTATGGAGTTTAATAAAAGAAGATTTCACAGTACCAAAAAAAAATGACCCAGCATTGCATTCAAACTTAGAATTGATATTTAATTATCCTGGAGTTTGGGCGATAATTAACTATAGAATATCAAATAGATTATATAATAAAGGTTTTAAAAGAATTGCCAGATTTATAAGTGGAATAAGTCAATTTTTAACAAATACTGATATCCATCCAAGAGCTACAATAGGTAGGAGAGTTTTTATTGATCATGGTTTTGGGGTAGTTATAGGTGAAACATCTATTATAGAAGATGATGTACTTATATATCAAGGGGTAACTTTAGGTGGGGTTAGTTTAGTAAAAGGTAAAAGACATCCAACTATTAGAAAAAACAGTGTCATTGGTAGTGGTTCTAAAATACTTGGAGATATTATCATAGGGGAGAATTGTAAAATTGGTGCAAACTCAGTTGTAGTTAAAGATGTGCCTTGTAGCTCAACTGCTGTAGGGGTCCCTGCTAGAATTATCCGTAGAAAAGATGATGATTGTAGTCAAAGGTCACAATTCAATCATAATGACCTTCCAGATATATCAAAAGAGATGTTTACATATCTTCTTAAAAGAGTTGCTGTTTTAGAACATGCTTTAAAAGAGCATGATGGGATAGATGTATCAGATGAAGATAAAGAGCTTGAAGATATATATTCTAACTTTATAGATGCTATGAAAAATGAATAATTGATATGATAACTTTATCTATTTTAGGAATAATAACAGGTTTTGTATCTGGATTTTTTGGAATAGGTGGTGGTACTATACTTGTCCCTTTGTTACTTCTAATAGGTTTTGATATGAAAAATGCTATTGGAATATCTGTATTTCAGATGGTATTTAGCTCTATTTATGGTACATTTTTAAACTATCATAAAAACAGATCAATACTTAAAGAGGGTTTATTTATAGGAATAGGTGGTTTTTTAGGTGGACTGTTAAGTGGTTTTGTTGTTAGCTACTTTGATGAGATATACTTAAAATATATTTTTATATTTGTTTTAGTTTTTTCTATATATAGACTTATTGTAACATCATTACAAATAAGTACAGAAGAAAAAACTAGAAAAAAAACTATCTATTTAATAATCATAGGTTTTTTTATTGGTATTATTGCTATGAGTATTGGTGTTGGAGGTTCTATACTTTTAACCCCTATACTTGCAAGTTTTTTATACTACAATTTAAAAGATGCTTCATCTTTGGGATTGTTTTTTGTTATCTTTAGTTCAATTGCTGGTTTTATTAGTTTGAGTTTATCTGGACATATGTTGTACTATGAAGGTTTTATTGTAGGAATAGCATCTTTAATTGGTGTATATTTTGGAATTAAGATAAAAAATATAATACATTTACAATCATACAAAAAACTTATTTTAGCTATGTATATAGTTATATTGTTGTTGTTTTTATATAAATTATAA
>JAYEPD010000015.1:0-3798 GCA_034723675.1 Campylobacterota bacterium | reverse complement strand
GTAGAGGCTTTATCTTTAGTTTTACTACTCTTACCTAGTACTATATCTTTTTCCTCCTCTATAGCTCTTTTTAGCTTAATAGCTTTTACTCTTGCACTTTTTAATGTCATTATCTTAGCATCACCAATTCTTATTGATTTTCTTTTCCCATCTACCCCTTTTACTCTTACATAATATGTCTTAGCTCCGTTTGCACGCACCTCTAGTATAAATCCTTGTATCTCCTTATCGTAAATTTCTTGTTTTGTTTTATCGGCTTCACATTTGATCCTTTTTACCAATGATTCTGTTAGATTTGTTTTCATCTTTGTTTCCTAGCTATTGATTTTTAGATGTTTTACTATAGATACCTCCTTTGTTTTACCTTTGTAGTAAAGTTTAATTTTGCTGTAGCTATATTTGAGTTTGTAGCTACTTTTATTCATTTTAATAAGTTTGTACCTCCATATTTAGTTATGCTCTCTATGGCTCTTATATCGCTTCTAATCGCTATATAAATCATCCATAGTGATTGTTTGGATATAAAAAAGAAAAGTATTGATATAATCCATATCTGGATGCAATCTATACTGCTCTAAATCCATTCTACCTATCTCTCTTTTTGTTACTTTTGAATAATTGTTATATCTGTTAATAATATTGTATTTATCTATTATGTTTTCAAAGTACAATAGATGATATTTACTCAAGGTGTGTTCAAGTGTGCTTATATCTAAGCCATATTTATTAAAATACCTAGAGTTTAGCTTCACTTCAAATCGCTGTACCTCATAGCCTATATCGTAGTTATGTTCGTTTAACTCTTTTACTCTCTTATCGTAAAGATATGCTCGTTTTATCGCTACACTTGCAGCATATCTATCTTTAAACTTCTCTATATAGTTAGTCTCTCCATCATATAGCTGTATCTCTCCTAAATCGTGATATTGTGTACCTGATGTATGGCTAGAACAAAAAGTCAGCAAATTATCAAATGAAACATTAGGTATATCTATAACTATATCAAGTTCAGAAATACTTAAGTTTAGTTGATTTGAGTTAATATATGCTACTACATTAAATAAATAGATATATGAAGTATCATCTACTAATGTATCGTATGTAGATAAACCTGCAAATGTTATCTTTAGATAATAGTTGTTATTACTAAATCCAGTTATCACAGATAAAACGCTTCTATTGTTGCAATATACTTTATGCTCTATCCTTGTATCAAACCCAACTTTATACTCTATATACTCAATGTAAGCGTTAAACATACTTCTTAAATACTCTTTTATCCCTAGTAGTATCTCTCTTTGTTTATTACTATCACTTCTGCAGTTAATCTGTATGGCTATTGTATCAATATATGTTGTATAAGGAATCATTATATTTCTCCTTTCTTATTCCTATTATTAAAACTAATATATGAAGATTATGCTATCTTCATATATAGTTATATCTCTTTATATTCATAATATTTAATATCTCTCTACTACCCTATAATACAGGTATATGATTATTAAATGGTGTTATAAGTATCTCTTATTATACTAGTTGAATTATTAGACACTAAACTTTTTATATTTATTAATGTTTTTTAGCATCAGTCCTATATAGTAGTTTATATCTTTTGTGTTAATTACATTTGTAATATCTACGACTATAGATTTTGGGTTTTCTACTCTTAATCTATTTGCTTCTAGTGAATCATTTGTAGTTAAAAGAACTTGAGCAACTGAATTTGATGCATAAAAGCCATTAGTTGTTGTAAAGATATAATCTAAAAACATATCATTATTTTTTAAGCTCTTTTGAAAAGCTATTTTGATTTGCTCTGAATTATTTGTTACAAAAACAATCACATCGTTTTCATAATTCATTGATTTAATATCTTTAAACCTAGTCATAGCTCTAGCTAGGGCGTTTGAACACAGCCCTAGCTCTCTTGTGAGTCTTACACTTTCTATATCTATTTCACACATTTTTATTCCTTTTTTTATTTATTATTCTTTAATTAGGATATACTTCACCGTATCGTTTTTATAGAATTTTTTTTAACAGTATTAAGTAAAAGAACATACAGTTTAAAAACTGCTAATATACTTCTTTCCTTAGAAGCCATAAACATATTATAATCACTCAATATATTATGTCGAGGAAAAAAAGTAGGTGTGGTTTTTTCTGATTTTAATCACATGGTTTTAAGAAAAGAAATAAGAGTATTTGAGCCATAAATATAGGGCTTTTAAATTAATAATGTAGTATAGGTATTAATTATTTGCAATTCATTTTTTTATTTATTATTCTTCAAGTAGTTGCAATACTTTACCCTATTATTTTTATATATTTTTTAACATTGGCAAGTTAAAGACCATACAGTTGATAAACTTACTGCTTGAGGTTATAAAGGGATTATAGCTTGATTAGGGTATTGGGGCTAGGAAAAAAAGTAGGGGTGGTTTTTTCTGATTGTAAAAGTTATTTAAGTAGGGGGATTATTTTTCTAATAGTGTTTTATAAAGAGGATTCTTACCTTGAATATATTTATTTATAAGTTTATATTTATCGTCTATGGATCTAATTGAGATGTAGTAATTTTCATCTAGTATAGTTTCAAAAATATCATCATTTTCACCATACTCTTCTTGTATTTTATATTCTTCTAAAGGGATATACTTATATTTTGTATCTTTTTTGCTTTTTATTTCATCATCATCTTTAGACACTCTTACACCATGAAACTTAGTAAGTTCAATTTGTATCTCTCTTTTTATTTCCTTATCTGTTTTATCTATATTATGAACTTGGTGGTATAAAAAATAATCGTATATAAAAAAATTATCAGCCCACTTATCAATAGTAAAACTTTTTATATCATCAGTCTCTTCAAGTTCTTCTTCTAAAAGCTCTCTTTTTGTTTTTACAATTGAATTTTTACTATCATAGTTTTTTTTGATTTTTTTGATGTAATCTACTAACTCATTTTCCGATAAATTAAGATTTAGTGCAACCTTTGTATCTGTGAAATCTCTCATAGCAGACTCAAATTTTGGATAGATAACATTTAAAGAAAAATCTTTTTTATTTTTTTGAATCTCTTGATATACCATAAAATATTTATTTTCGGTAAAGTTGATATTGTAAGTAGCTTTATGGTTTTTTTCACCATCATAAACTCTATTCATATGTTGTGTTAGTAACCCATCTCTTTCTAAGTATTTAAGTGGATTATATAGTTCTTTTGCTGCATCATTAAGTTCTTCTATATCGTTTTGATAAATAATATAGTATTTTTCATAAAGCTCTTCTGCTATCTCGTTGATTATATCTGAAAAAACATCTTTTATATTTTCAAGTGTTAAACTATTAATATTATCGTTGAATTTGTCTATATTATAATGCTTAAACAAGTCTAAAATTATAATTTTCAACTCATTCTCAACCTCTCTAACTACTTCTTCTGAAGCCTCAACATTTTTATATTTATTAGCAATTACTGAAAATGTATTATACAAAACAAGTACTTCAGGTGATAAATTTAGCAAACTAATTACATTTATATTTCTCATAGCTAATTCATAAGTAATAAAATTTGTATATTCATATATTTCAAATTTAAAATTATTTCCAATATCGTATCCATCTTCACTTCTTGATGGTAATTGAACTTCCACTATGACTCCTTTTAAATTCTAATACACTATTCATTATATCCAAGTCAAACATATAAACAACTTAAATTTACTTCAACAACTTCCCAGCATTACTAGAAGCTTTCATAAGTGATTCATTACTCAAGTGTGCATATCGTTG
>JAYEPD010000014.1:0-3818 GCA_034723675.1 Campylobacterota bacterium | reverse complement strand
AAATGTTTCAAGTAAGTTTTCTGTAGTTATATTGCTTTTGTCTATCTGGAGTTTTTCTAACTCTTTACTAGTCTTTGCACTACTATTTTCTGATTTGTCTTCTAAATTGCTATTTATCTGTTTTATATTATCTATTGAACTTTTTATATTATTGATTCTTGTGTCAAAATCAAATGGGTCTACAGGAGACTTTGCATTTTGTTTAGTATCTCCTTCTAAATTATCATCACTTTCTATTATGGCTTCACCATTTACTTTTTTTAATAAAGCTGCGATGGCTGATTCTAGTGAAGATATCATTTTAGCAAGTTCTGCTTCCATCTCAGCTGTTGGTTTCCCTTTACTTTTTGTATCTTCTATATCATTTTTAAATTTTTCTATTTTTGCCAACAGCTCTTGTAGTAATGCTAACTCAGAAACGGTTAATCCTGTTCTAATAACTGATATTAAATCAGCATATAACATTTCAATTCTTTTTTTTTGCTCCTCTAACTCTCTTTGCTCTTCACTTCTTTTGAGTTCTTGATCAAAAGATGATTCTGAAACTTGTGTGTTTTGTTTTGTAGCAGTTGTGTCTTGATTTTTTGTTTGATTTGTCTCATTTACTATCATTATATTACCTTAAATTATTATTTATATATCTCTAAACTGTTTTCTTACTTCTAAAAACTCATCAAGATGATCAAAAAATATATCTATTAGTTTTGGATCAAAGTGTTCACCTCTTTCCTCTTTAAACATTTTAAATATCCGTTCATCATCCCAAGCTTCTTTATATACTCTTGCACTACCTAAAGCATCAAATACATCTGCAATTGCTGTTATTCTTCCATATATATGTATATTTTCACCTTTTAGTTGGTTTGGATAACCTTTACCATTCCACTTTTCATGATGTTCATATGCAACTGTTGCTGCTGTTTTAAGTAATGGTCTATTGGACATCTTAAGCATATCATATCCAAGTTGTGCATGAGTATCCATAATCTTTCTTTCATTTTCATCAAATCGTCCAGGCTTATTTAATACAGCATCAGGAATTGCAACTTTTCCTATATCATGCATTGGACTTGCTTGTTTTAGCATCTCAGCTTTTTTTTCATCAAGACCATAATGAAGAGCAAGTATTTTAGAATATTGAGCAACCCTTTTTACATGATTACCTGTCTCTTTACTTCTACTCTCTGCTATAGCTCCCATTGTAAATACAACCTCTTTTTGTGTATCCTCTATCTCTTTGCTTAAGTTATTTATCTTTTTTGTTGATATGTTTATCTGTTCCATTTGAGTATTGAACTCTGTAAATAACTCTTTAATCTCATTTTGTGCTGTCGTTTTAAGTACAACAATATTATTCTTAGTAGGATCACTTTCTCTCATTGCATTTAACATTTTAGTAAATGGTTTAGTGTAACTTTTACTTATAAATAGACTCAATAGTATACCTAACAATAATGTCAATGGAAATACTTGAGCTATCTGCTTCATCATAGAAGTATATTGTTGCACATATCCACTTTTATCAACATCTATTATTATATATCCAAACTCATAATTATCTACTTCTATATTTTGTTTTGTAAATATCCTTCTTTCTAAGAATATATATTTATCATTTAGAACTTGTTTTTTATAAATTTTTATATTTTCTATATTTTTATATCTATATATAGGTTTGTTATGACTATCGTATAATATTATTCCATTTATTTTTTTAAATGCTGATAACCTAAAAGTAATATCAGATAAACTATCAGTATTTACATTCAATAAAACTTTTACAAAATCATTATTTAAAGATTTTACAATATTTTTTACATCTTGTAATGCATTCTCTTGTGTACTTGTTTTTTGTATATTAGATATAATAAATAAAGTGCTAAATTCTACAACAGTTATAACTAAAGTCATAAAGATAATAAGTTGAATTTTCAGGTTAAATTTATTCCACATTATTTTTTCTTTAATCTGTTTCTTATAGGTAAATTGAAGTCATTACCCCATTCATTCCAAGAGGCATCATAGTTCGATACATCATAACCTAGTTCTCTTAATGCAAAATAATTAGTTGAAGCTGCTCTACCCACCGAACAATAAATAACTACTTTTTTATTTTTATCTATTTTATTATATACCTCTTTTAGTTGTATCTCTTTTTTTAATCTGTCCTGATTTTTTTTATAATTTATATTGTGTGTTGCTGGTATATGTATAGCTTTTGGTATATGTCCAAATCGTTTTGCTGATGATTTTTCACCTATGTAAGATTTATAATCTCTTGCATCTACTATTACTTGATTTGGATTATGTGTTGCTATTTGTGTTGTAAACTTTGTGGCTAATCTTTTATGATTTACTTCAGAGATATAGTTACTTCTTTTTATTATTGGAGTTGTTTTAGAAATCTTATATCCATTGTTTAACCACTCTTTATAGCCTGAATTTAATAGTTTTACATCAGTAAAACCATAAACTTCTAACGACCAAAACAATCTTGCAGAATCAAAAAATGTACCATCATCGTATATAACAATAGCTGTTTTATTAGTAAGACCTAAATCTCTTATTATTTTTTGCATTTTTATTGGATTTGCTAATTTCCCATCTATTTTTTTATGTTCATAAGTTAAATTAATTGGAAAGTTCAAAGCACCTTTTATATGACCTTTTTTATACTCTTTAAAAGTTCTTGTATCAAGAATGGTATAGTTATTTAACTCTTTAGCTAACTCTTTTGGTTCAATTCTTAAATTCTTTCCATATATAACAGAAATACTTAATAATACTAATAACACTACATATTGGAATTTTTTCATTTTGCATCCTTTTATATATTAATTCTAACTTATTTATTCTTAAATAGACTCTATTATGATACAATATCAAGAGATTTACAGCTCAAAAATATTTAAAAAGGTTAACAAAATAGAAACTTTTATATTTATAGTTTTTCTTATGTTTTGTGGATATTTGTTTAGGATATACAAAATATTTCCAGAACAAACTGCTCAAGTTTTAAATAAATATATAATTTATGTATCATTACCTGCTATGGTATTACTTGAAGTTCCTAAGATAATACTTTCAAAAGATATATTCATACCTCTTATTATACCTTGGGTTATTACTATATGTGGTGCTTTTACTATATATGTTTTGTCCAAACTATTTAACTGGGATAATAAAACAACTGGGGTATTACTACTTGTAGGGGTATTGGGAAATACCTCATTTTTAGGTATCCCTATAGTAAGTCACTATTTAGGAGATGATGCTTTACCTTATGTTATGATTTATGATCAGCTTGGTAGTTTTTTACTTTTAAGTACTTATGGTGCTATAGTTGTATCACTTTATAGTAATAAAAATGAAAAACCAAATAGTAAAGATATATTAAAAAAAATATTTACTTTTCCACCTTTTATAGCCTTGATACTGGCATCATTTTTACATGGTATTAAGTTTGGAGAAAAAACTATAGATATTCTTTCTTTACTTGGAGATACATTGGTTCCTATAGCGTTAATATCTGTAGGTTTTAGTTTACAACTTAAGATTGAAAAAAAAGACCTAAGTGCATTTAGTTTTGGATTGAGTACTAAACTTATTTTGATACCTTTTTATTCATTTATTATTGTTTATATTTTTAATTTAGATGGTTTAGCTACAGATGTATCTATACTAGAAAGTGCAATGGGACCTATGATAACAGCTGGTATAGTAGCTAGTGCATCTGGATTTAATGAGAAACTTAGTTCTTCAATTGTAGGTTATGGTGTAGTACTTTCTTTTTTAACAACAGCAATTGTAGCACAACT
>JAYEPD010000013.1:0-3856 GCA_034723675.1 Campylobacterota bacterium | reverse complement strand
AAATGTCATTTATCATAGCTCAAACTTCCAAGGCTATTTCAAAATTAAGATTTTAAATGTCTCTCATTGTTCAAATCAATTCCAAAAAGATAAGCTATCTAGGGGTGAGTCTCCAATGTTCTACAATAGATAGCATCTCGTAGTGGAAACCTCCGAAGTCTCTACCCTCAAAAATGAGAGGAGTCTTCTATCTAAGCAGCTTTTGCTACCGCAGGAGAATAATTTGTATTATTTGCGTTTAAAAAATTGTGAACCTGTTAAGGGTAGTTCAATCCCACATGCAACAGACACGCACTGCTCCAATCGATACCAAGTCGACCCCAGTTGTGTTTGTAATTATAGCTAAATTTATATATAATATAAATAATAAAAGGAAAGCATATGATAAAGAGCATATTAAAAAAGATAAATTTAAAAGTAAAATACTTATTGGTCTTTATGATGTTGTCTTTTATAGTGTATATATTAGTTGATTATATCAACAATAAAAACAAAATAGAATACTTAAAACAAACAACAGAAACATATCTTCATGCTTATAGTACTATTTATGAGCAATATTCTGAATTATCAAGTATTATGGCATCTGGTATAATTGAAAATGCAGATTTAATAAATAAATTAAAAATTGCAAACAATTCAGATATAAAAACAAAAAATAAGATAAAAAAAGAGTTGTATCACTTTTTATTTGATAGGTTTGAAACACTTAAATTAAAAAAAATAAGAAATATAAATTTTATATTAAAAGATAGAACAATTTTACTAAAAATGAGAAAGTATAAAGAGGAGTATAAAACTATCAATAAAAGTAGAATATCAATAGATCAGGTTTTAAATACAAAATCTAATTTTTATGGTTATGAAACTGGAAAAGCTGGTTCAGGATTTAGATATGTATATCCTGTGCTTGATAATGGTGAAATATTAGGTGTTATTGATATGACATTTGGTCCTGAAGCTATCACTTCTGGAATTATGAAACAATATTATGTATTGAGTAATTTTTTTATAAAAGGTGATAGGTTTGAGAAAGATTTTATTGATTCTACAATGAATTATAGAGATTCTCACCATAAAGGTTATCAATTTGACATTAAAGTCTTAGAAGTACTTAAAAAAATATCAAGAGATGATATGGCAAATTTAGTACCACAAAAATCAACTACGAACAAAATATATAATAGTGCAATAAAAAATAAACCTAATTCTATTTATGATGAAAAAATAAAAATGATTTTTACAATTATCCCGATATTAAACAATAAAACAAAAGAACAAGAAGCTTTCTTAACAGTAAGAAGTGAAGATAAATCTTTAGCTTATATGAGTATAAATAGTATGATTATTATGGTCTTACTTATGAGTTTAATCGGTGTTATTTTATATATATTATATCTACAACATATAAAAAATAAAGAAGATAATATCAATTTTTATAAAAAACGAGAACAAGACAAAAAAATTTTAGAACAAGCAAAACTAGCTCAAATGGGTGAGATGATAGGGAATATTGCACACCAATGGAGACAACCTTTAAATAGTATCAGTACAGTAGCAAGTAGCGTGAATATAAATATAGAATATGATATGCTTAATATTGAAGAGTTAAGCACACAAATGGATATAATATTAAAAAATGTAAATTATCTTTCTGATACTATTGATACATTTAGAGACTTTATAAAAGATGAAGAATCTACACCAAAAGAGATAATACTACAAGAAAATATATCTGAAACATTAAAAATAGTCTCTGCATCACTTGATAATAATTTTATAACAATAATAAATAATATTAATAATAAAGAGGATATAACACTAAAAATAATTCCAGGTGCATTATCTCAGGTATTGATGAATATTATAAATAATAGTAAAGATGCTATTGTTATAAATGAGATTGAAAACTCCTTTATAAAGATAGATGCAGAGATAAAAGAGAAAAATATTATTATAACTATAGAAGATAATGCAGGTGGCGTACCAAATAATATAAAAAATAAAATTTTTAATCCTTATTTTACAACTAAGCATCAATCTCAAGGTACAGGTCTTGGACTTTATATGAGTAAAAAAATAGTAGAAGAACATCTAAATGGAAAATTGTACTTAAAAAATACAGAAGATGGTGCAAAGTTTTTTATAAATATACCTATAAGAATAGAAAGTTAAAATGGATTATTTAGATATAGATTATAAACATACTTGGCACCCATATAATTCTTTGCCTTCAAGAACAGAAATACTTCCTGTAAAAAGAACATATGAGCAAACTATTGTTTTAGAAGACGGAAGAGAATTAACTGATGCTATGAGTTCATGGTGGAGTGCAATACATGGATATAACCATCCTATACTTTTAAAAGCACTTGAAGCACAAGCAAATACTATGCCTCATATTATGTTTGGTGGACTTACTCATGAACCAGCTGTTACCTTATGTGAAAAATTGGCTGATTTAACAAAACTTCCTAGTGTGTTTTTAGCTGATAGTGGTTCGGTGTCTGTTGAAGTTGCTTTGAAAACTGCTATATTATATCAAAAAGCAAAAGGAAAAAATGTATCAAAATTTATAGCTTTAAACAATGCATATCATGGTGATACACTTGGTTGTATGGGAGTTTGTGATCCTAAAACTTCTATGCACTCATTATACGGTGAATATTTACCAAAAAACATCTTTACATCGATTGAAGATTTGAAAAAAACAATTGAAAGTTATCATAAAGAGGTAGCTGGAGTAATACTTGAACCTATAGTTCAAGGAGCAGGGGGGATGAAGATACATGACGCAGAGTATTTAAAAACTGCTAGGGAACTTTGTACTAAATATGACCTAGTTTTAATAGCTGATGAGATAGCTACAGGTTTTGGACATACAGGGCTTATGTGGGGTTGTGAACATGCTTCTATAACCCCTGATATTATGGCTGTAGGTAAAAGTATCACAGGTGGTATGATGACACTAGCTGCTATGACAACCACAAAAAATATAAGTGATACGATATCTTCTAGTGAAGTAGGGGTACTTATGCATGGTCCAACTTTTATGGGGAATGCTTTGGCTTGTAGTGTTGCAAATGCTAGTATTGATCTACTTTTAAACTCACCATGGGAAGAAAGAGTTAAAAATATTGAATCAATTTTTACTAAAGAACTAGAATCGTTAAGAACTCTTAAAGTAGTCAAAGATGTACGAAATATTGGAGCTATTGGTGTAGTTGAATTATATGATGATAGTTATGCTTTAGAGATACAAAAAAAATGTGTTGAATTAGGTGTTTGGATACGACCTTTTGGTAGCTTAGTTTATAGTATAGTTGCATATACTATAAAAGAAGATGAACTTTATAAAATAATAAAAACTATAAAAAAAGTTATAATGAATCTTTAAACTTTTAAAATAAACTACCCTGACCAAGTTTAACTTCAATAGGTTTGGATATACAATCTATTGAGTCATTTTTGACACTATTGACAAGTTTATTTACCTCTTCTATTTTTATCTTATCATTTGGATATGGCTTGAAAAGACTATTTAGTTCTTCAAAACTTGTACCATTATCAAGCCATGAAGCCCAATCTTTTTTTTCTAAAATCACAGGCATACGATCATGTATCTCTTTTATCTTATCGTTATAATGTCCCCAGCAAAACAAACCACTTAGTTTAATATTCTTATTCCAAAAGTTAGAATAAAATATAAAATAAGTAAACATGGGGATAAATAAAATGAGCAGAAAAAGAACAACATATAGTGCAGAATTTAAAACTAGATTAGTTTTAGAAGTTTTAAAAGAGGAATCAACTTTACTTGAAATTGCAAGTAAAAATAATATAACACCAAAGAATC
>JAYEPD010000012.1:2959-17721 GCA_034723675.1 Campylobacterota bacterium | reverse complement strand
TAGCAACATCAAGTGATACAAAGTTTTTTATATCTTTTTTTGTTCTGTTTGTTATAAGACACTCTTGATTTTTACTCAATGCAAAATGTAAAGCTTGACCCCATTTTCCTGCACCTATTACACAAATAGAACTCATAAACTTATCCTTTTCTATGCCAATCTTTCTTTTAAAAGTTTATTGATAACCTGTGGATTTCCAGCACCTTTTAGTGCTTTCATTGCTTGTCCTACAAAGAAACCAAACATCTTCTCTTTTCCACCTTTATATTGTGCAACTTTATCTTCATTGTTTGCTAATATTTCATCAATGATAGCCAATATAGCTCCATCATCACTAACTTGCTTCAATCCAAGTTTCTCAACAACCTCATCAACTGTTACATCATGTTCCATAAGATAGTCAAGTACCTCTTTTCCTGCTTTTCCTGAGATAGTTCCATCTTCGATAGTTTTTATTAAACTTCCTAATTTAGTCGCACTTACAGGAGAGTTTGTTACACTCATACCCTCACTAAACCTTCCTTGAAGTTCAACTGTTAACCATGTAGTGGCCATCTTACCACTAATACCACAACTTAACATCTCTTCAAAATAAGCAGCCATCTCTTTTGTAGCACATATAACACCTGCATCATAAGCTTTAATACCAAAATCTTTTACAAATCTGGCTTTTTTAGCATCAGGAAGTTCAGGAATATCAGAATATTTTTCAATCATCTCGTCAGTTATGATAAGTGGAAGAAGGTCTGGATCAGGAAAATACCTATAATCAGCAGCATCTTCTTTCCCTCGCATACTTCTTGTTTCATTTTTTTCTACATCATAAAGTCTTGTTTCTTGAACAACCTCTTTATCATAAACTCCATCTTCCCAAGCTTCTATTTGTCTTTGCACTTCATATGCTATAGCTTTTTCAATAAACTTAAAACTATTCATATTTTTTATTTCACATCTTGTGTATAATTTTGTATCACCTTTTGGTCTAATAGATATATTTACATCTGCTCTAAAACTTCCCTCTTGCATATTCGCATTTGATATATCTATATATCTTACTATACTATGAATTTTTTTCATATATAGGATAGCTTCTTCTGCACTTCTTAGATCTGGTTCAGATACGATTTCAAGTAGTGGTGTTCCTGCTCTATTTAGATCAACTTTAGAGTGGTCACCTGCATGAGAACTTTTACCTGCATCATTTTCCAAATGAGCTCTTGTAACACCTATAATTTTACTACTTCCATCAGCAAAGTCAATCTCCACTTGACCCATCCCTACAACTGGTACTTCAAACTGAGATATTTGATAACCTGTCGGTAAATCTGGATAAAAATAATTTTTTCTATTAAATATAGACTTTTGATTGATTTTTGCTTCTAATGCCGTACCAAGTTGTATAGCTTTATGAACTGCTTCTTGATTTAATACAGGTAAAGCACCAGGAAGTCCCAAACAAGTTGGACATACATTTGTATTTGCTACTGCACCAAAACTTGTAGCACAACTACACCATAACTTACTATTTGTATTTAACTGAGCATGAACCTCTAAACCTATTACTGTTTCAAACATTTATCATATCCCTTTTTTATATATTTATTATTGTACCTAAATTCTAATTAGTACATCTCTTATCTATCTAAGCACTTTTATATCAGCTGTTATTTTTAAAGTTTCAAAATAATCTTTTAAATAGTTTTGTTCTCTAGTTTTCATTATATTTTGAAATATTTTATCTTTTACATTCTCAAAAGATATGGTTTCTACATCTTTTTTATCTTTTACAAAAAACATATTATAGTTTTTATTTTGAGCAAATACTGCACTAAATTTACCAGCTTCTGTTGTATTTAGTACATATTTAACTTGTGGATTTAACTCTGATTGTTTTAAACTTATACTTTGTACCATCACATTTTTATCTTGAAGCATTGGATTTATTTTGATACTATTTAATAGCTTTTTATTTTTTGAGACATAGGCTATAACATCAATTGTATCTGCTATTTTAAACTGCTCCTTGTTTGATTCATAAAAAATATTCATATCTTCATCACTTGCAATTGTAAGTTTTCCACCTGCTATTTTTTTAATCAGTTTTTGGTGAAGAAGTTGTTTTTTGATATTCTCTTTAAACTTATCATAATCTTCTTGCTGTCGCACAAGTGCTTTAAACTCTAAACTTGTCATTTTATTTTGAACTGCAAGTTTTTCTATATAATTATCTATATCAAATATATCAACACTAATTGTATTTTTTCTCAACTCTTGTTCATACAATACTTCATCAACCAAACTACTTACTGCTATCTCTTTTGTCATTTTTTCTGTTATCATTTTTTGATCTATATCATAAAGTGTTATTGGGGTTTCATTTACTACTATTGCAATTGCGTTTATTAGTCCTGCATTTAAGAAGACCCAGCTTGTAAGAAGTATTGGTAGAATTTTATTCATATATTTATTGCCTTTTGATATGTCATATCATTTTATTAAGGCAATTATTTTACCATAATTAGATTAAAACTCTTTAAGGGTATCTCTAAATAGCTCTCATTATCACTGTAAAATCATTTTCTAAATAATCATCTTTTATAGTTATATCCTTGGTATATCTCTTACAAATATCAACTATCTCATCTTTTTCAATATCTTTAAATGTCAAATCTTTTAGATAGTTAAATACAAATGCTTTATTTGATGCATTAAAACACTTCTCAATAAATAACTTTACCTCATCAATATTTAAAATATTTAAAGCTCCACTAGCAACATAATAATCAGAAACTTTTAAATCGTCTTTTAGTATATCTTGAGTTTTAAATATCTGTTTTGGAAATCTTTTTTTTGATACTTCTATCATATAATTTTCACAATCAATTCCAATATATTTTTTAGGTAATCGTTTATTATTTAAAAGATAATTATAATACTCACCAAAACCACAACCAACATCAACCAAAGATGATTCTTTGATCTCTTTTTTTATCAGCTTTGTGATAATCTCAAATCTTTTATATTGTGTATATTTGGAGTTCCAATGAACTCCTTGTGCTGATATACCAAACTCTTTTATAGATTTTTTATAAAAATCTCTATTTGATATTTTATTCAAACTACGCTTTTATTTTTTCTATTGTTACACCATTGTCTTTTAAAAACTTTGAAACAATATCAGAATTTGTATGTTCATATGCTCTATCATATACTATCCTTTTTATACCACTTGCAATTAGGTTTTTGCTACATTCACTACAAGGTTCAAGTGTCACATAAATATCTGCACCTTTTATACTTATACCTTCTCTTGCTGCCCAAATTATTGCATTCATCTCTGCATGTATCTCATATGTTTTTGACCATTCATGATGCTCTTTTGTATATTCTGAATCCCAATATGTTTTACAGTTTGTGTAACCAGCAGGTGTACCATTGTAACCTGTACTTAAAATTCGACCATCTTTTACAATTACTGCACCTACTTGTTTTGAGACACATTTACTAGCACTTGCTATCTCATGAGCTATGTTTATAAAGTTTTTATCATTTAGCATTTTATACCTTTTATGGTAACATTATATCAAAAATTACAAGGATTTTATATGTTTAAAAAAATATTAACCTCTATATTGGTTATTGCTGTCTCATTAACGGCCAAAGAATACACTATAAATTTAAATGGAGATATAAAAAAAGAGAATTTATCTCTAAAAATAGATTTAAATACTGATGAAGATGGCAAACCACTAAAAAATCAAAAAGTAGATATAAGAGAGTTGGAAAATTTTAAGTCTATGAAAGTATTAACAGCATCTGGACTTTTAGGAACTTTAAAAGATGAAAGAGAGATTATAGTTTTTTATAAAACTGACTTAAATGTTGGTGGCTTAAAAATAAGAAATTTATACAAACCAGCTGTTGTTAGGATATATGGTGAAGAGAATAATATAACAGCAACTTTTGATAGTGACCATTATCAAAATATTGTTTCATTTTTAAGATACCACAATGTTGAACAAAATGTTATAAATGACTTAGACAATATGTATGGAACATGGGAGGAGATAGATGCTAGTCAAATAGCACCTATAAAAGAGAACTAATCTCTTTTCTCTAATATTTCGATAGTTTCTATACTATCACCTTGTTTGATACTATCAAGTACATCTAAGCTATCTTTGTCATCAGCTTCGATATTTCCAAAAACAGTATGACCACCATCAAGATGTGGACAAGAAACAAAACAGATAAAAAATTGACTCCCACCTGTATCTTTACCTGCATGTGCCATAGATAGAGTTCCTTTTTTATGAACTTGTCCTTCAGCTTTTGTTTCACACTCTATAGCCCAATCAGGACCACCTGTACCTGTACCCAATGGACAACCACCCTGTGCCATAAATCCATCTATAACTCTATGAAACTTTAAATCATCATAAAATGTATCATTTGCTAAACTGGCAAAATTTGCAACAGTATTTGGTGTATTTTGAGGTGTTAGTTTTTCCCATATTACACCTTTTGTTGTTGTGATTTTTGCATATTGTAATTTAATTAATTCATCTTCTGATAAATTGTACTCTTTTAACTCTTTTTTATTCATTCCAAACATTTTTACCCTTTTAATTACTTAATTCATGAAGCTCTTTAAATAAATAAGCTTCCATTATATCTTCTACACTTCTTTGTAAAGGAGCTACAAGTATAGCAATACCCTCTTCCATAAATGGCCAAACATATTCTTTGTTGTTCTTAACAATAACTACATCTACCCAATCACTAATCTCATCTCTTGTTTGATAAAAATCTGATTTTACAGTTTTACCTTCATTAAACTCTATAAGTAGCCAATATTTAACATCATCAAGTGATGTAATTTGTGCCTCTTCTATATCACTGTCATCTACAGGTATTAATATATTCATAAATATTTATCCTTTCTTATGTAGATGAAATTATATGTAATATTTATAAGATATTGCTTATAAAGTGTAATTAAG
Source organism: Campylobacterota bacterium (assembly GCA_034723675.1). Lineage (GTDB taxonomy): Bacteria > Campylobacterota > Campylobacteria > Campylobacterales > Arcobacteraceae > JAIOSF01. Next base: position 12,718 of record JAYEPD010000012.1, on the reverse strand, counting down.
AGTTTTTATGCCGCTTCATACTCGCATAAATCTATCACTTTCTCTTCATTATTTATAAAGTCAATTAGAACAAAAGCATCCCAGCCACTTTCAAATGCCATCTCACACATATACTCTTCATCTTCAACATCATGAATACAATATGGTTCACAACCACTACTTACAGGAAGGATTATACCTTCAAATTGATTTGCTTTTGCAAGTGATATATCTTGATGATATGACTTAGTTACTTTGTTTAGGTGTTTTTTCATTATATGACCTTGTTTGTATTAATAGTGTTATTATAAACAAACTTGGTTACTGTTTAGCATCAATTTGATTACAGAATGATTACAATTACTTATTCTTTACCATCTGGTGAAGTTACTATTGCTAACCATCTTAATATAAATAAAAACAGTAACACTCCACTAAATATCATAATATGAAAGTTTGTACTACTTGCTAATACATCATTTATACTATTTAGCTCCTCTTTATTTATCTTTACTACATTTACTATAAACTCTCTTAAAGCTAATATTATAAAAGCATCTATAAGAATTCTTAATTTTATCCTTTTCTCTTCCATATAGTTTACAACTGCACGAACTATCTCTAAAAATATTATAAAATAGAGTAGATATATTATCAGTGTTACCATACTATTTGTAAATATTGCAATTATAAAAAGGCTACTTGCAACTATCAACTCTATATAAAATTTACTATGAAAAAAATCTTTAAATTTTTTTATTTTTTCCATCTATTCCCCTATATATCTATCTTTTGAAGAGTTTTTTATTTTTGTTATATCTGTAAAGATAAACCCATCAATACAATCTGAAAAATCAGGATCAATATTAAAATCACAAAACCAAACACCACCCTCATCAAATATTTGACTGTATTGTTTATAAAGAGTAGGTACTGCTACTCCCATATTACTTAAAGTAGATTTTAACATCTTGAAATCTTTTTTATAATCATCAAAGGTAAATAACTCTTTAAAAGCAATATCTTCTGTTTCAAATTCAAACGGTATCTTTGAATTTACAATTTTTTCTTTACATGGAAAATAGTTACTATAAAAATCTACCAATAACTCTTTTGCATACTGTGGATATGTAGCACTTAAACTAACAGGACCAAACATATATTTAATATTGTCATTATTTCTCAAATAAGCACCAATACCATACCATAAATAATCTAAAGCTCTCGTACCCCAATATTTTGGTTGAACAAAACTTCTCCCTAATTCAATAGCGTTTTCTAAATACTTATCAATATTATCATTCAATTCAAATAGAGTTGCAGTATAAAGTCCATCTTTTCCAATTTTTTTTACTACCTCTTCACATTCTGCAATTCTATATGCACCAACTATCTCCAATTCATCTTCATCCCACAATACTATATGTTTATAATATTTATCATACTTATCAAAATCTCTTCTTTTATTTACACCCTCATCAACTTGTCTAAAGCTTATCTCTCTTAATCGTCCTATCTCTTTAAGAACAGCTCCATCTGTTTTATAACTATAAAGATATATTATTTTGTTATCTTTTGTTTTTCCTAAAACTTCACTCTGTTTTAATTCAGCTTTAATAGATTTTCTATTCTCTGGTAATGCAATACTATTTTGTGTTTGGAAAAAAGACTTTTTCCCTTTTCTTAAAGCATAAAGATGTTTTTTATAAAGTTTTACTAAACTTTCTGTTGATATCTCATATTTAGGAATAATATCTTCATTTGAGATTAATTGTCCTATTTTTATAGAAACTGTTTTGTCTTTTTGTTTAAACATCTCATCACTTAATAATATAGTTGAAAATGCTTTATTTAGAACAGATATAGTATAAAATGTTTTTGAATTCTTTGCATCAACTAAGATAGGAAGGATTGGGCTTTTTGATTTTTGTGCAAATTTTAAAAAACCTTTTTGCCAACTTCCATCTCTAACACCATTTGGAGATATTCTACTTACTTCACCTGCTGGAAATATTATTACTGCCTCTTCATTTTCTAAAGCTTCATATATTTTTTTTACACTCTGCTTAGTTTGTCTATTTTTAAAGTTATCTATTTGAATAAACAAATTTTCTAAAGGTTTTAGTTCTGCTAAAAAATCATTTGCAACAATTCTTACATCTTTTCTAACTTTTCCTACAAGTTTAAGTAAACTCAATGCATCTAAACCACCCAATGGATGATTTGATATGATTACAACTTTTCCTGTTGTTGGTATGTTTTCTATATCATTGCTTGAAAATGAAAAATCAAATGAAAAGTAATCAAGTGTTGCATCTATAAACTCAAAGCCTTCTAGATGTTCATTTATTTGTAAAAATTTATTTATTTTATCTTCATGTATTATTTTTTGTGCTATTTTGAATAGTGATTTTTGTAGTAGTTTTGGTTTCTTTGTGATAGCGGGGAATTTTTTCTCTATCTCTTTTTCTATATTAATCATATTGTTACCTATTTGTTAAATTTAATCCACTATTATAACAAATATTGGTTGCAATATGATTACAATTTACTTTTCACTCTGATCTTTTTTTGTTTTTGCAAAACCTGCACCTTTTTTTGTTTTTGCTGTTAGTTCTAAAGACTCTACCATCTCTCTATAATCTATTTCCATATCACTAAACTTTGCAAAGCAACTTGCTATTACAGCTATTGCATTAGGTACTTCACCTTTTTTTTTATAAGATTGGAGATTTTTCTCACTTACTTTTATAAGTTTACTAAATTTTGGTAAACTTATTTGTGCGTCCAATAAAAGTTTTTTAAACTCTATAAATGTCATTTTGTACCTTTTTGTTTAAATTATTGTAGATTATATCATAAATTTATAGATTTTCTCTATAATATCTTGACATAATTGATTTTTTTATATATAATTACCATATATTATTACTAAAAGTAGTAATTTCAATAAAAGGAGTCCTAAAATGGCAAAAGAATTAAAGAAAAAAGTTGTAGCTAAAGTAGCTAAAAAAGTTGTAGCAAAAGCTGGTGTTAAAAAGAAAAATGCTAAAAAAGCAGTAAAAGTTGTAGCTAAAAAAATAGCTAAGAAAGCACCAACAAAAGTAAAGGTAGCTAAAAAAATAGCTAAAAAAGCTGTTAAAAAAGCTGCTTAATGTAGTTTTAAAGAGGTGGTATCTATCCACTTCTTTTATTCAAAATATAATCTCTAAAAATCAATAGTGAAACTTTTTTATAAGTTTTAGATAAATAGCTGTTGATATTCCACTACTAGCTATAATCATACACATAACCATAATCTGATATTTTACTGCTATTAAAGGGGAAATCCCACCTAAAATTTGTCCAGTCATCATCCCAGGAATCGACACAAGTCCAACTGCAAAGAGTGTATTTATGTTTGGTATCAATGAAGCTTTATATGCTATGTTTCTTGATTTTTCATAGTTTTTGTCTCTTGAAAACTCTACACTATATCTTTCAGCTGCTATTGAAACACTATTCATAGAGTTAGCAAATATCATACCAGCAAGTGGTATTAAAAACCTTGGTTCATACCATAAAGGCAAATCTAAAACACCAACTATAACAAAAGTCAAAGTAGATACTCCACCTATAAAAATTGATATAAAACTTATCAGATATAAACTTTTATTTTTAATGGCAACTGGTCTTAGGGCTATTATACTAGCAACGACAAGCATAATAGTAAGTATAATTATGATGATAAAAAACTCTTTTGTTTCAAAAATATAAGTTAAAATATAGCCTATAAGTATAAGTTGCAGAAACATACGAGATAAGGCATAAGGTATTGTTACTTTATCGTTACTCCACTTTTGGTATATAAAATAAACTAAAAATAGTGGTATAGTTATCCAAATAAGATCAAAGAATGATATATCGTACATAAATCAACTTTTAAATTTGATACTAAATATTGAACCTTCATTTTCAATACTTTTTATATTTAGTTTAAATTTGTGAAGAGAAAGTATGTTGGAAACCAAAGAGAGTCCAACCCCCATTGAGTTGTTCCATGTGTTATTTGAAACTCTATAAAACTTTTTTGTTATTTTTGTAATCTCTTCCTCTTTTAAACCAATCCCTTTATCAATAACATCCAATGAGTTTTCATTTAATTTAACATTTACTACATCTGTAGAATATTTTAAAGCATTTTCTATAAGGTTAATGATCGCAATCCCTATTAATGTATCATCACAATTTAGCATAATCTCTTTTTTTAAATTTAAAATTATTTTTCTATTTGGATATGATGTTTTTAAGTCATCAATTGCATTTTGTGTTATATTTGAGATATTAGATAGATGAAATTGATGTTTTTGTTTTCCATCATCAAGTTTAATAGAAAGTCTTAATCTATCTATCATATATGTTAGTTTATCAGTATTTGATGCAATTTTTTCTAAAAATTTATCTCTAATATTTGGATTTATATCTTTGTCCTCTTGTAAGGTTTGTGTATATCCATGTATCACAGCAATTGGATTTTTGAATTCATGAGAAATAGCAGAGATTATATCATCTTTTTGTCTATTTGCTAGTTTTAGTTTTGCAGTATTTTTTAGTTTTTGCTTATCTTTTTTTGCTAAAACTGATGAAACTTGAGTTAATATTTTTGACATCTTATTAAACTCTTGTGAATATGTAAGTGTTATTTTTGAAGCTTTTGTTTGTTTTGTGAGCATATTTAAAAACTTAAGAATAGACTTTATCTCATCTTCAATTTTTATACTCATATTAAAAGCTATTAGAAAAGCTAAAATTATAAAAAAGATAAATAGTAAACCAACTTTTAAAGATAAAGATAAAAATCTATTATTTATCTGTTCAATATCTTTAGACATTCTTATATAGATAATATTATTATTATTTTCAAACATTTTTGCAACATACAAAAAATCTTTTTTTAATGTATTTGAATACCTTATTGTAGAACCATAGTTTTGATATTTAGAAGCAATTATCTCTTCACGATTGAGGTGATTATCCATCTTATCTTTATCTTTATGGCTTTCTAATAGAACTACACCTTTTTTATCAATTATAGTTATTCTTATTTTTGTTAAGTCCTTAAATTTTTTAATTTTATTTTTAAAATGTGTTGTTTGAACAAATGAGGAGACATTATCTATATCCATTAAGTGTAGTGATATAGTTGTAATGTTACTAAGCAAGTTATTTTTAGTTTGCTCAACATACATATTTTCAGTCCAATAATAAACTACCGCACCCAAAAGGATAAATATAAAAGCAAAAAGTATGATAAATTTTCTTAAGAAAATATCATAAAGTTTTAACAAAAGATATAACCCTCACCACGAACAGACTTGATATATTCTTTTTTTCCACTTGGATCAATTTTCTCTTTTAATCTTTTAACTGCAACATTTACTGTTTTTGTTTTTGTTTCAATGTTATCAGGCCATACACTTGATAAAAGAGATTCTCTTGTGAGTAATATATCTCTATTTTTTATAAATTCTAATAATAAATCATGTTCTAATTGAGTTAATTCTAACTCTCTTTCATCTATATAAAATCTTTTTTTTGTTGATTTGTAAACTATATCATTAACTTTTAAAATATCAATATTCTTCTTTGTTCGATTTAGTATAGCTTTGACTCTAGCACGAAGAAGTTCTAAATTAAAAGGTTTGGTGATATAATCATCTCCTCCCCTATTAAAACCTTCAAGTATCTCATCATCTGTATCTTTAGCACTTATATAAATAACTGGTTGTGTATACCCTTCCTCTCTAATAGACTGAATAAAAACACTACCCTCAATACCAGGTAGATTTCTATCCATAAGTATCAAATCTATATTTTCCTGCTCAAGTATATGTTTTACATTTGAGGTATCTAAACAACCTATGATATCGTGTTTATCTTTAGCAAGAGTATATTCAATAAGCTCTAATATATCTTGCTCGTCCTCTACAACCAATATTGTGTTTTGCATTGTAGTCTCCTTTGAGTTATTTGACAATTATAACTTAAGATTGGTGAATATCTCCACCTACTCTAGCAAATAATAGTAAAGAAGCTATAGACATAGCACGATCTGCTATTTTTTCACTTTTTCTTAAAACTGATAACATATCTTTATATGCTGCATAGTCTTCAACATCTTTTATATCTTTTAGTATATTTTGTTCCATCATCTCATACAGGTCATCTGTTTTATTTTCTGCTATTAATACTATGTTGAATATATCCTTTGCCTCATCATCACAATCACAATCTATCATCTCATATGTGTTTTTTAAAGCATCTATAGTAGCTTTTTGCATAGGAATGGCATATTCATTTATAGCCTTTATATCAACCTCTTGACAAGTTACTTGAAAACCTTTTATATACGATCTTGTATTTGAAGTTGCTCTTAATAGTTCATTTGTGATCTTAAGATATGAAACCATAGTTCTTAAATCTCTAGCTTCAGGTTGATGCAATGCCAAAGTAGTAATAATATCATGATCAATAGCAGAAGTTTTTTGACTTGAATTATTTATAGTTTGTTTCGCTTCTTCAAATTTCTCTATATCACACTTTTTAAGAGATTCTAAAATCAATTCATTCGATACTACAAGACCATTTAATACATTTTTTAATTCTGATCTAATTTCATTTAATTTTTCTTTATAATTTGCTAACATAATTTTCCTTTTTAACCAAATCTACCAGTGATATAATCTTCTGTTTTCTTTTGAGTTGGGTTTATAAATATTTTTTCTGTTTCATCGTACTCTATTAAGTCTCCAAGATGAAAAAAGGCAGTCATATCTGCTATTCTTGCTGCTTGTTGCATATTGTGAGTTACTGTAACAATTGTAAAATCTTTTTTAAGTTCCAACATAAGTGCCTCAATCTTTTCTGTACTAATTGGATCAAGTGCTGATGTTGGTTCATCCATAAGTATAACATCAGGTTTAACTGCAATTGTTCTAGCTATACAAAGTCTTTGTTGTTGACCACCTGATAAACCTGTACCTGGATCTTTTAATATATCTTTTACTTCATCCCAAATACCTGCACCTATTAGTGACTGCTCAACTAAATCATCACACTCTTTCCCTTTTGATACAATACCATGTTTTAATGGAGCATATGCAACATTTTCATATATTGATTTAGGAAATGGATTTGGTTGTTGAAAAACCATACCAACTCTTTTTCTAACACTCACTTCATCAACATCTTTATCATAGATATTTTTACCATCAATTATAACTTCACCTTCAACTCTAGCTGAACTTACTAAGTCGTTCATTCTATTTAAACATCTTAAAAATGTAGATTTACCACATCCTGATGGTCCTATAAGTGCTGTTATTTGGTTTTTGTATATCTCTATATCTAAGTCATGTAAGGCATGTTTTGAACCATACCAAAGATTTAATTTCTTTACATCAATTTTATTTTTATTTTTTCCCATCTATTATCCTTTTTTTATTGCCATTTAACTTCGAATTTCTTTCGTAAATACACAGCCAATGTGTTTAATGATATCAATATTGTTAACAATACCAAAATACCAGCAGCAGTTCTCTCTATATATGCTTTTTCTGGCATACCAGCCCATGTAAATATTTGTGCAGGCATAACAGTTGCTGCATCCATTATAGAAGTTGGACTATCTGGAATAAAAGCAATCATACCTACGATTATCAATGGTGCAGTCTCACCCATAGCTTGTGCAAGTCCTATAATACTTCCTGTCATAACTCCTGGAAATGCTAAAGGTAAAACATGATCTCTTACTACTTGTATTTTTGTAAGTCCTAGTCCATATCCAGCTTGTCTAATGCTAGCAGGTACACTTCTTAAAGCTGCTCTTGAACTAACTATAATAATTGGCAAAGTCATAAGAGCAAGAGTCAATCCACCTACAAGAGGTGAACTTCTTGGCATACCAAACAAGTTTATAAATATAGCAAGTCCTAAAAGTCCAAACAATATAGATGGTATAGCTGCAAGATTATTAATATTTATCTCAATGATACTTGACCATCTACTATCTGGGTCTGCAAACTCTTCAAGATAAACAGCAGTTGCTACGCCAATAGGAAATGCAACTGCCATAGTTACAAGAAGGGTAAATATAGTACCAACAACAGCTGACAAAATACCAGAGTTTTCAGCAATCTTACTATCCCCATGAGTAAAGAATATAGTATTAAATCTTTTCTCCACTTTACCCTCTTCAATTAAAACTTTTAAAGTGGCTAAATCTTTAGATTTTAATTTATAATATTGCTCTTTCATATACATATCAACTTGATCATCTGCTAAAGCCCAAACCATCTGTTTTGTATCCATAAGTTCAGGATTATTTTCAACACTTCTAGGGAGATCTCTTAACCACGCACGACTTATAAGTTTTCTATATTTTCTATCTATAGCTTTTCTACTGTTTGATACAGTTTTTTCATTGTAAGTTACCTCTACTTGAATATAAGTTTGAGAAAAAGCACTTGAGCCTTTTGCAACCATATCTGTAAGAAATATTGCCAAAAACATTAGTGAAGATATTAAAGCAGTTACTGCTAAAAACTTAAATGTTTTGTCTTTTCTATGTCTTTTTATTAAACTTGGATCGTAAAATATGTTTTTTTTATTTTCATTTGCCATTATAAGTTACTCATTTTATATTTTTCTTTGAATTTTTTTATCATCATAACTGATACAACATTTAGTACTAAAGTAACTGCAAACAAAACTAAACCTAAAGCAAATGCACTTAAAGTATCAGGTGAATCAAATTCAAAATCCCCTGTAAGTGCCGCAACAATTTGTACCGTTACTGTTGTCATATCTTCTAAAGGATTTATAGAAAATTTGTTTGCATTCATACCAGCTGCCATAACAACAATCATAGTTTCACCCAATGCTTTAGAGATTGCAAGTAGTGTTGCAGAGATGATACCTGGAAGTGCAGAAGGGATAACTATATCTTTTATAGTTTCTGATTTTGTCATACCAAGAGCCAAAGAACCTTTTCTAAGGCTATCTGGTACAGCATTAATAACATCATCACTAAGACTTGAAATTACAGGTATAATCATAATTCCCATAACAACACCTGCTGCTAATGCACTGTTAAATGAAGCATCAAGACCAAATGTTTCACAAATAGATACTATAGCTGGAGCAACAGTAATAGCAGCAAAAAATCCATAAACAACAGTAGGGATACCTGCTAATATCTCTAAAAGTGGTTTTACTGTCGTTCTTACATTTTCGCTAGCGTATTCACTCATATATATTGCACTTAAGACTCCTATTGGTAAAGCAACTGCAATAGCTATAGCTGTTATCATAAAAGTACCTGCAAAAATTGCAACAGCACCAAACTTACTATCTTCAGTTCCTGGAGACCATTGTGAACCTGTGATAAAATATGTAAAACTTTTTAGATTAAAAAACTCTAATGCTTCAAATAGTATAGAAAATAATATACCAAATGTAGTCAATATAGAGATACCAGCAGCTGAAATAAGTAGATACTTTATAATATCTTCTTTCATCTGTATTGATTTTTGTTTAGATTGAAATCCCGCCATCAAAATCCTTTATTGTTAATTTTAAAACATTGTATAATAATTGGGTTACTAATTGGTTACAAATTTTATAATTTGGTAAATATAAATTACTTTTTATGTTTAATGAGTGGTAATACTATTATAAAAGAAGCTCCATTTTCAGTATTTTTTACACTTAGTTTTCCATATAAGCTCTCATGAACAATTT
>JAYEPD010000012.1:0-2859 GCA_034723675.1 Campylobacterota bacterium | reverse complement strand
AAATTTTATAATTTGGTAAATATAAATTACTTTTTATGTTTAATGAGTGGTAATACTATTATAAAAGAAGCTCCATTTTCAGTATTTTTTACACTTAGTTTTCCATATAAGCTCTCATGAACAATTTTGTAACTCATATGCAAGCCTAAACCTGTACCTTGACTTTTATGTTTTGTAGTAAAATATGGATCAAATATCTTGCCCATAATCTCTTCTGGTACACCTCCTGCATTATCTTCAACAGTTATAGTAACAAAATCTTTATCTTTTACCAAATCAATTTTTATCCAAGCATTTTTAATTTTTCGTTCTAGTAATATATCTTTTGCATTATTTATCAGATTTATAATAACTTGAGATAATTCACCCATAACCAATTCTATTTTTATGGGTTTTGAATAATCGATATTATTAATCAATTGTATATAATTCGCTTCTAAAGTAGCAATGACTATTTTCAATGAAGTATCAATTCTATCTTGTATAATGACAACAGCTCTTTGTTTTTTTTCTTTGATAAAGTTTCTAAATATATCTATTGTTTCTGATAAGTATTTACTTTTTTCTACAATAGAATCACAATAATAAATAAACTTATCATCTTCTAGTATACCGTACTCTTTTTCTAGTTTCATACCACTAGCAGCTGTACTTATTATGCTCAATGGTTGTCGCCATTGATGTGCAATATTTCCTATCATCTCTCCCATTTGTGCCATCTTTGATGAATCTAAGATTTGTAGCTCTTTTTGCCTATTTGACTCTTCTCTATCTTTTATCTTATTTTGCATTATGTAAAAATTTGAAGATAAAGAATCCAGTTCGCTATATTGAACTTCACTAATCTTTTCTATATCTTTACCATGTGCTATATCATCCATTCTATGACTTAATAGATTTAGTGGTTTTAAAATAGATTTTGATAACTTTAGTGAAAAATATATTGATATTATAATTAAAAGTATCATAAATAAAATTGTAATATATATAAGAGTTTTAAAAGTACTAAATATAAAATCATATTGCTCTTCAACAATAATAGTCCAATTTAATTTATTGGTTTTACCTATAGTACCTATGATTTTTATATTTTGTGTGTCATTAAAAAGAATCTGTTTATTTATATAATCTTTTAATATAAAGTTTTTATATATGTTAGTTCCAACTATACTTTTTCTTTGATATACCGTCTCTTCACTATCTGGATTGGCTAAATAGACCCCATTATTATCTACTATTTGAACCATAGTTGTATTATCACTACTTTTAAATTTACTTGCAAAACTATTTAAATAATCTAAATTTATAACTAAAACTGCAATTGTATTATCATCAAACCTAATTGTATATGACAATGATGCTAAACCCGTAGCATTAGAAAGATATACATCTGACCAATACTCTTCTTCACCATTTTTCAATGCTTTAAAATAAGGCATATTAGAATAATCAAATCCTTTAAATATATTTGCTTTAACAACTGATTTAAAATCTTTTAATATCCCATTGTTATCCAAAATCAATACAGTAGTTATATTATCTTGTGTTTTTACAATACTCTCTAATAGATTTTTATTTTTTGAATTATAATTTTCTTTTATATATAAACTGATATTTTCAATATCTTCTATGATTTGATCTGATTCATTAATAACTTGTTTTAATATTTGAAAATGGGTATGAAATATAGATTCTTTTTTCTCAACATACATCTGATATAAAATCATTGAAGAGCCACTTATTAAAGGGATAGATGTAAAAAGTATTAAATATAATAAAATATTTGTTTTTAAACTTTTTAATTTCATACTAAAATTATTGTGAATTTGCTTTTATAAATTTTTTATTTTTCACTTCCATCATAAAAAACTCTCTCATTACATCTCCATATTTATCAAATGTTATATCACCTTGCAATCCATCATATCTTTTTTCTGAAAGAATATTATTTTTTAAGAGTGCTATATCTGATGATTTTTCTAAATTTTTGATTAGTATTTTTCCTAGTTCATATCCTTGAGTTGAAAATACTGATGGTTCTTTATTGTATCTTTTTTTAAATTTTGTAGCAAAATCTAAATATTGTTGGTTTTTAGATTCATCATCATAACCTTCACTGAAGATAACACCCTCAACAAACTCTCCACCATTTGTTATAAAATCATTTGTTTTTGCCCATCCTGAGCCTAATATTTTTGATTTTTCATTGTTTATTCTTAGATATTGTATGATGTTTGCCGTATCAACTGCATTCCCAACAACTAAAATTAGATTTTTTTTTGTATCTTTTACTTTTTTTAATATATCTTCATATGGTTGATTTATATCAATTTTAGCACTGTATTTATTTCCACCCTCTTCTACAAAGACATTTTCTAGTGTCATCGTATAATCATCTGTATAAGCTTTATTTTTAGAGTCATAGATACATAAAATATCTTGATAACCACTTTGTAATAATGTTTGTGCCAATGACTTATATCTTTTAGGTGAATTATCAACTTGTACTCTTAAAAAATTATCATCTTTTTTTGTAAAGTAACTACTACTTGCTGTTGCTGATACCATTAAGCTATCTTTATAATCTTCGATTAAAGAAGTAGATACTTTTGTCATAGAACTTGTAGTATTTCCAACTATAAGTTTTATATCATTTTTTATAAAAAACTCAATCGCTTTTTTTGCTTCATTTTCATCTTGTTTATCATCTTTGTCAAAAATAGTGACCTTTTTGCCATCTATCTTATAATCAACCTCTTCAAAAGCTAACCTAAAACCATCTCTAACACTTATTCCCAAACTAGAATACTTTCCACTAAGACCAGCAACAAAACCTATCTTTATCTCTTCATCTTTATC
>JAYEPD010000011.1:0-3882 GCA_034723675.1 Campylobacterota bacterium | reverse complement strand
TAGAAGAAAAGAGTTGAGATGTAAGTGTAAGTAGTAAAATTAGTTTGGTTGTATTTTTATGCAATATAGCTCCTTATAAAAAGAGAGTATATCAAAAAATAGCAAATAAAAAAAGGTTGAACCAAAGCCTAACCTTTACAAATCTACTAGGTTATTTATTTTTTGCATTTTATTTATATATTTAAAATATCAATAACTCTAACTTTCTTTCATAATTTCATAACTACTATATACGATAGCTATAAGTGCAAATGTAAGTGCAAATGCCAATGCGATTGCTTCTAATGTCATCATAAATCCTTTAAGTTATTTATTTTTTTATGCATAATTTTAGCTATTAAAATAAAAATAATAGCTAATATAATAATAGTAACTAAACCTATCCAAAAGGTGAAATCTATTATTCCATTTTGAAACAGTTTAACAGTACCACTAATATCACCCATCAATAAAGCGGTAATAAGTGCTAAATACACTTTTAATGCACCTATATATTCTTTTTGTTTATCTAAATCTGCCATACCAAAGTATACAAAAATAACCCCAAAAAGTCAATCATAAAAAAAGGTTGAGCCAAAGCCCAACCTTTATATAAAGTCTTAAGATTTAAGAGTTTATTAGAAGCTCATAGAAACAGACATAGCCATTTTAGTATAATCGTCTGCACCTACAGCATCACCTGTAGCTGTTGCATATAATAAACCAATAGAAGTAGATTTACCTAAAGCATAATCAGCTGTTATATCCATAGCTGTTCCATCTAGACCTGTAACATCAGCAGAAACATATGTTAATCCAGCTGTTAACTTATCAGAAACTTTGTAAGATACAGGTACAACTATAGCAGATGTATCATCAGTTGCATTTGAAGCTACATTACCATCAAAGAAATCAGAAGCAGCATAGTCACCACCAGCAGAACCATCAGCACCACTTAATGTCACATAAGCAAGAGCAACAGACAATGGTCCCATCTCTTTACCAGCTTGTACAAACATACCTGTACCATCACCATCAGATCCCCAGCTAGCATACTCAGCAGCTATATCAAGACCAGCAACAGAAGCTGTTACATAAGGGTTCATATATGTTTTTGTACAATCTGTAGCAGTATCTTTTGTATTAGAATATTGAAGACCATATTTTATATCTCCAGCAGAACCTTCAACTTTTACATAATTTTTGATTTTATCTGCTTGACTAGCATTGCTCTCTTTAATTGTTACATTACCAACTTTTACTTTAAGTCCAGCAGCTTTCATAGTAAGATCTGTTTTCCAAGATTCTCCACCATTTTCAAACATACCTGAACCAAATGCACCATTTGGAGCAAGACCAGCTGTAAGTTTAGCTTCAGCAAAAGGTAAAGGAGCAACTACATAAGCTCTCTCAATTTGAGAGTAAGCTTCAGGGTTACCTGTAGTATCAGTTACAACACCATTTTCTAAACCTGTAATATCGCCTTGCGTACCATCATATAGAACAAATTGAGAGTGAAATTCTACACCATCTTCATTAACTGCATCAATGTTTATGTTTACATCAGCTGTTTTATATACATCTGTAGTGTCATTTTGAGTTAAGTTCTCATATGTTACTTCAGCGTCTCCACTTACAGTTACTTTAGACTCAGCGTATGAAGTAGTAGCTAGTCCTAGAACTGTAGCAGCTACAAGACTTAATTTAATCATTTTTTTCATTTTAATCCTTTTATTTTTAAATTTCGAAATTTAATAATTGTGTTTTCTAGCAGATTGATTTTTACATTCAATAGAATTCCAACAACAATTTCATAATTCTTACATTAGAATTCTTAAAATCTGATTAAAAATAATTATTTATATAATTTATAGGTGAATTTTGTCAAATTTACAACCATAACTGAGTAAATATTGATTTTTGGATGTTCCTTTAAGAATATAAAATAAAATCAATATAAATCGTCCAAATTAAAAAAGACTATGCTGGGAATATGGAAGATTTATTTATTAATGCTTTGTAGGTAACTGTGAACAGCTTTGATTTCACTTTTCATTACAAGTTTTGCATAAGGTTTCATAATTATAGCCCAACCTCTATCATAATCATCAAAGTTATAATCTATAATAGCCATCTGCATATCTTCTAAACTCATTGTATTTAAAGGTCTTGAAGTTTTATGTAATGTTATTGATTCACCTTTTTCACCATGACACTCTTGACAAGTATTTATATAATATTTTTTACCTTTTATTAGTTCTTCTTTTTTAGATTCTTTTTCTTTATATTCTGTTAAACCTTGTGTGATTTTAGTATAGTCAAGATCTTTTGTAGTTGGTGAAGTAGTTGTTGATTTATTTAATATATATATATAATTCATATTATCATTTGACTGAGATAGTTTTATGTCTTTAATACTCCATCCATCTAGTTTCATATCTTCAATACTTTTGTTACCCTCACATTTTCCTCCATCAAATAGTTGTTGTTCTATGGTAGCTGGGTTGTTGTGATTGTTTTTGTAGCATAGTGTAGTTTGTGA
Source organism: Campylobacterota bacterium (assembly GCA_034723675.1). Taxonomy (GTDB): domain Bacteria; phylum Campylobacterota; class Campylobacteria; order Campylobacterales; family Arcobacteraceae; genus JAIOSF01. The sequence goes on along the minus strand of JAYEPD010000011.1, from coordinate 1,361 downwards.
ATATCCTATAGATATAATAAAAAATAGTGTAAAAAAATATCTCATATTATAAAAGTCCTTTATATTTAAGTAGCAAGATTATATATAAAGATTTTTTAAAAGTCAAGGATTTAAGGTATTAAAAAAAGGTTGAGCAGAAGTCCAACCTTTTCATAAACTATAATTCTATCTTATGATTAGAATTTGTATGTTAAGTCAACTCTACCTTGAGTTTTGTTAGTTTCAACATCAGATACATCTTGTGTATAAGAAGCATATCTAGCAGTTAAAGTAGTAGATTTAGCTAATTTATAGTTAGCTTGTAATACAACCTCGCTAGCTGTATCATCATCACCAATAGATGCTGTTCCAAACTTTAATGCAACAGATGTATCATCAGATACAGGCATAGATGCAGTTACAATAGTAGCTGTAGTATCAGCATGTCCTTTTGCAGTAAAATGAACTAACTCAGCAGTATTAGCAGAACTTGCATCTGTTACAAATGCAGCACCATCTTCATGTGTTGTTAATAACGCAGCAGTTAAACCTATATTTGAAACTTTACCAGCAGCAGATATGATCATAGTTGAACCATCTTTAGCTCCTGCAGCATCATATGTAGATGTAGCTAGTCTTCCACCTATAGTCCAACCAGCAGCTTCTACAGAAAGAACAGCAGTATTATGTGTAGAATGATCAGAAACACCAACTTGCCATAACTCTAAGTTAACTGGACCAGCTTTACCTAATAGTGCTAATGCAGAAGCAGTAGAAGATGCTACTACATCATTGTTTTCAAAGTAAGCACCAACTGCTGTAAAGTTACCAAACTTGTAAGAAGCAAGTGTACCTTCACCATTTTCACCATCAGTTGTAGGAGTATCTATAGCTTGTCTACCAAATATAACAGTAGCATCACCTTTTGCATAAACAAAGTGTGCATCATCTACATCTACACCTTCATTTGCAGCTCCAGCATATTCTTTTCTATCTGAATCTGCTTCTAGACCAACTACTGCAGTTAAGTTATCTGTAACTTTTGCTTTCCCTGTTACATCAAAATCAATTTCAAAACCAGAAGTGTTAACAGCATCAGCACTACCAACTTCTTCAGTTCCTACATAATTCTCAACATATAATTTACCTGAGTAATCCACATCTGCAGCAGATGCAACAGTATTTAAACTAGCAACTGACATTGCAGCTACAAGACTTAATTTAATCATTTTTTTCATTTTAATCCTTTTATTTTTAAATTTCGAAATTTAACAATTGTGTTCTCTAGGTGTACTTAGTTTCTTTACAAAAACCCACTAGCACAATGTTATGAGACAATTTTACATTTTAAATCTTAAACAATGCTTAAATAATACAAAACA
>JAYEPD010000010.1:11871-17894 GCA_034723675.1 Campylobacterota bacterium | reverse complement strand
ACATTGTAAATCCAATACCACCTAAAAACCCAACTGCAACTATCTCACCCCAACTTAAATTATCAGGCTTGTGTATAATTTTAAATTTTGAAGCTAAGTATGTAAATCCTACAATTCCTATAGGTTTTCCTATAATAAGACCAAAAACCACACCTAGTACTATAGTTAAATGTTGTGAAACACCACTAAAGTCTATAATAACACCAGCATTAGAAAAAGCAAACAATGGCATGATAAAAAATGCACTAAATCCATGAAGCATATGCTCTAGTTTTACTAAAGGGTTTTGAACTTTATCATAACCATAAGCCATATTCTCTAAAGCATCTATTTGGTGGTGATTTAACATAGGTATTTCATCTACATGTTTTTCAAATTCATCTATAGCTCTTTTAGAGTCATCTATGAAGTCTTGTTCTTTTATTTTAGAACTTATTGGTATAGCAAAAGCCAATAACACACCAGCAATAGTAGCATGTATACCTATAGCATGAATATAAACCCAAAGAGCAATACCAAGTATTAAATATGGTGCTAGCATTTTAACACCACGCAAATTCAGTATCCAAATAAAACTGTATATTAAAATAGCATGCAAAAAGTATTCAGCATGTATCTCACTTGTATAAACAGTTGCAACAACTAAAACAGCACCCAAATCATCAACAACAGCAAGTGCTACAAGAAATAGTTTTAAAGCAGGATTTACCTTATCTCCTAAAAGAAGTAAAATACCCAATGCAAAAGCAATATCTGTAGCCATAGGTATTCCAAAACCAGAAGGGTTAGATGGGTTAAATCCAACATATACAAGTGCAGGTATAACCATACCACCAATAGCTGCAACGACAGGGAATGATGCTTTTTTAACTGAACTAAGTTCACCTAGTAAAAGTTCTCTTTTTATCTCAAGTCCGACCATCAAGAAAAACAATGCCATTAAACCATCGTTTATCCACATAGCAAGACTCATAGAGATGTTTATAGTACCTAATGTTATACCCAAAGGCATATTCCACAATTCATAATAGCTTTGTGATAACATTGAATTAGCGATTAATACTGCTAAAATAGTAGCTGTAAAAAGTAGAAGACCACTCAGTGCTTCTTTTGATACGAAATCATTAAAAGTTTGAATATATTTAGTCAATTTATTTCCTTTTGTTTTAAATTAAATTTTAGTTTGTTCTTAAAGCTTCAACAGGGTCTAACTTTGAAGCTTTAATAGCAGGGCTTATTGATGCAATAAGTGATATAATTATCACAATAAAACTTATTGTTAATACTTCTATTATACTCAATGTTGGATTAAGAATCAAATCACTTTGTTTACCAAAACTATAACTTATCTCGGCGATATTTAAACCAAATACTATAAGTATTGATATAACACTTCCTAAAATTGCTCCAAATATACCCAACATCAGACCTTCACTTAAAAAAAGTTTTATGATAGTTTTAGGTGGAGTTCCCATCGCTGCAATTGTACCTATCTCTTTTATCCTTTCATATACACTCATAACCATCACATTTAAAATAGATATAAGTACAATAGATATAAGTATCACTTGAATAGATATATTCATAATATCTATCATCTTTATTACATTGTAAAACGGGCTTAATTTTTTCCAAGTATGTATCTCAAAAGCAGGTTTACCCATCTTGTTTTTTTGTTCTGTTATAGGTTTTAAACTTTTTATCGCTTTTTCTAACATATTTACATCTTTTAGTCTTACAACTATTTCAGATACTTCTACCCCTTTTATACGAAGAACTTTTTTAGCATCTTCCATATGGATGTAACCATCTCTTCCACCTGGTCCACTTATTTGTTGTGAAACCCCTGCAATTTTAAGATTGATCCCATTTACACTACCTTGCTTATTGTTTGCAACTAAAACTATAGGGTCTCCAACTTTTACTTTCATCCCTTTTGCCAAGAGTTCAGGTACTATAATCTCACCTTTTTTAAGCTCGCCATTAAATTGTTCAAATCGCCCTTTTAGTGCAGGAAGTGTAGCAAATTCATCTTTTGGATTTATTGCATTTAGTCTTATGTTTGTAGTACTTACAAAGTTTGAAAACATACTTCCAAATTTTATACGATAAGAATAACTCTCTACATAAGGATTATTTTTTAGTTGTTCCTCTATCATATCTAATGCTTTTTCATTTAGGTTTTTATCTAATGGTAAATTATCAACAGAAGCTATGAAACCTTTTTTATGTATTTGAAGATGACCCATCATACTATCTGTAATCTGACCTATCATATAGTTTTTAAAGCTACCAGACATTGCTGTATAAACTAAAACAAAAACAACACCTAGAGTTATTAAACTAGCTGTTAAAAGTGTACGACGATTGTTTCTTAAAAGGTTTCTATATGCTATTTTTATTATATTAAATTGATTGTTCATTATGATACCCTCTCATCTTTTGTAATTTTTCCATCAACTAAAGTTATAAGTCTATCTACATTTGCAACTATTTTTTCATCGTGAGTAGCAAATACAAAAGTAGTGTTATGCTCTTTTTGTATTTTTTTCATAAGCTCTATAATCTTATGTGCAGTTTGGCTATCAAGATTTGCAGTTGGTTCATCTGCAAATACAATTTTAGGATTGGTTACCAAAGCTCTTGCTATGGCAACTCTTTGCATCTGACCACCTGATATTTTATCTGGTGTTTTATCTTTTTGTTCAAGCATACCAACCTCTTCTAGAAGATTTGTAATTCTTCTCTTTCTCTCTTGTTCTGGTAAGTTTTGTATCATTAAAAGAGGATATTCGATATTTTCATAAACTGTAAGTACTGGAATAAGATTGAAACTTTGAAAGATAAAACCTATATGTTCTCCTCTGAAATTTGCTCTTTGGGTATTGTTTAAAGATGTTATATCATCTTCATTTATATTTAAAGTACCAGATGTTGGAGTGTCAAGACAACCCAACATATTAAGTACAGTTGATTTACCACTACCACTTGGACCTATAAGTGATATAAATTCCCCTTCGTTTATATCTAAAGATAGATTATCTATCACAGTTAACTCTAACTCTCCAACTTTATATATTTTTTTTAAATTTTTTGCACTTATCATTAAGTATCTCCAATTAGTTATTCTATTTTATAATACAATAACTTTTATAAATAGTAACATTTTAATAAAAATAATATATAATTGAAAATAATAATTATTATAAATTATATAAAGGTAAAAGATGTTAAATTTATTAATTGGTAAAAAATTACTATTATTAACTATTATTTTTGCTGTTTGTTTTAGTATTATACAACTTTTTATTTATAAAACATACAATGATAAAAGGATTCAGCATATTGATGGAAGGGTTAGTAGTGCTTTAAAACATTATCAAGTTAGGAGTGCATTGTGCTGAGTACAATGTGAATCTTTACGAATAGGAAGAAATTCTAAGCAAAAATCTATGAGTGAGATTAACTCTAAGTATGGATGTGAAACTTTAAAGAGCAAAGGTAAATATAAAATAACTAGTTAATCTAGCTGTTTTTTGTGGGTGGTAAAAAATAAATTTTCGCAAAATTACATTTTGCTATTTTCTTCTTTTTGGTTTTTTAATTTATTTTTAATTTCATTGATTTTGTATATTTTAATAAACTATGATATAATAAGTTAAATTTAAAAATAGGAGTGAGTTATGACATCAGTATTGTATGAAGATATAAAGTTGTGTGATGCTTCTGTTAAATCCATTGAAAAGTGTGAAGAACTTTCAAAGTCTAAGCAGCGGGTAGAACTTGATAAAAAAAGAAAAACTGTTATGTCAAGAGTAGCAAATATAAGAACGGGGAGAGGTTATCAATCTGCATATAGATAATGTTGAGGAATTTTTTACTTCGCTTGATTTAGTTCCTTCTTCATATACTTTGTATATACTGATAAAGTAATATTTGTATTTTTATGACCTAGCATTGATAAACTAAAAGTGCTTCTGTTTTGTGGTTGGTTTATATTCATATTATTTTATCAATAGACAAGTTGTTAGAAACTTGCCCATTCATCTTTTGAACTATTTGATACTACTGGTTTAATAGTAGATTTTTTTGTTGTATCTCGATCTTTTCTTTTTTCAACACCTTTATATTTATAATCATTTGCAGGATTTCTTCTCTCTATATTTTTTACCTCTTCAGTTGTTTTAGCTTTTACACTCTCTTTTCCTATAAATTCTTTCTCATTTGCATCATCAACTATCTCGTGTGCTATAGTTTGAGTTTGAACTGCTATATCTTTTGTATGAGATGCTACACTTGCATTTTTTTGTGTTTGTTGGTCTAGTTCGGCTACTGCATCATTGATTTGTTCTATTCCGCCTTGTTGCTCTTTACTTGCGGTCTGCACATCTGAAATAAGATCTAAAGTTTTTGTTATAGATTCATTTAGATGAGTATTCAGTAATCAATCTCAATGAACTTACACACACTACTTTGGACAAACTCTATGCAAATATTACTGTTGAAAATGTAAATGATGGTGTTTGTTTTAAAATAACATTAAACAACGATATTGATATCTGTTAATAGAATAGATAAAATACAAGTATATTATTTTTTAAAAAACTTATAAAAGAAACCTTTTATAGTTTTTTGTTTTGTTCTACTAAGTGCTAAGTCACCAGATTTGACATCGTTTGTTATAGTACTACCAGCTGCAATCATAACATCATCTTCAATAGTTATAGGAGCTACAAGTTGAGTATCTGAACCTACAAATACATTTTTACCGATAATTGTTTTGTATTTATTAACTCCATCATAGTTACAAGTGATAGTACCAGCTCCTATATTTGAACCCTCATCAATATTGCTATCACCTAGATATGATAAATGTCCAGCTTTTACACCTGTAAGAGTTGACTTTTTAACCTCTACAAAATTTCCTATATGAGAATTTTCTATTATACTTAGTGGTCTTATTCGTCCCATTGGTCCTATGTCACTATTTTGAATTATACTATTTTCTACTATACTGTTTGTTTTTATGTGGGAGTTTATAATTTTTGTATTTCCTAGAAGTGTAACTCCATTTTCAATATAACTTTCACCCTCAATAGCAACATCAAAATCTATATAAATAGTATCAGGAAGTCTCATAGAAACTCCATCTTTCATGAACTTTTCTTTTATTCTATTTTGGTGTATAACCTCTGCATTTGCTAAATCATATTTAGAATTTACCCCTTTAAAATTTTCCTCTTTTACTGTTACAGGTTTTATTGTTATCTCATTTTTAACAGCTAGTTCTACAAGGTCTGTTATATAATACTCTTTTTGGGCATTGTTATTTGAAAGTTTAGGTAAGTTTTCTTTTAAAAAGTTATTATCAAAGCAATATATCCCTGCATTTGCAATATTGACTTCAAGTTCATATGTTGTACAATCTTTTTGTTCAACTATTTTTTTGACTTTATTTTTATCTATGATAACTCGTCCATATCCATCTGCACTTGATAGGTTTAAAACAGACATAGTAAGTTGTTCTTTGTTTTGTGTAAGCTGAAGTAATTCTTCTGCTTCTATAAGAGGCATATCACCATTTAGAACTAAAACTTTATCATTTTTAGCATCTATTCCCATAACAGCACCACCAGTTCCGGGATAGTTTTCATGATCTTGAATATGATAAGATATATCATCAAAATAGTTTTCCATACTTTTTTGAACAGTACCAGCTTCATGATATAAAACTACATGTATATCATCACTGATTTTTTTTGCTTCATTTATACTATAAAAAAGCATCTCATTGCCTGATATTTTATGTAAAACTTTAGGCAAAGATGATTTCATCCTTGTACCTTTACCTGCTGCTAATATTATGATAGATAGATCTTTTTGCATATGTACTCTTTTATATTTATTTAGATGAATTATATCAAAAACTTAATTAATATGATTTTTTAGAGCTAGTATTATTTGATTTAAATCTACCCCTTGCTCTTCTACTTCCACCTCTTTCTTCGTTTGAACGAGTATTT
>JAYEPD010000010.1:0-11771 GCA_034723675.1 Campylobacterota bacterium | reverse complement strand
TTATATTTATTTAGATGAATTATATCAAAAACTTAATTAATATGATTTTTTAGAGCTAGTATTATTTGATTTAAATCTACCCCTTGCTCTTCTACTTCCACCTCTTTCTTCGTTTGAACGAGTATTTTTCTTATCATTATTTCGTACAAAGTTGCCTCTATTTCGTTGTTGCATTGGTTGTAGTTTTTTGTTAGATTTTAAAGAGTTTTCACAAAAGTTATTTAGTTCTATTCTTATGCTTTCTGCTTTATCTTTATCTGGAAATAAAGTTGGCTGTTTGTATGATAACCAGAGATAAAGTGATATTTTCTTGATCTCATCTTCTGCTGTTAATAAATCTTTTTCTGTTTTTGCTATACCAAAAGTTTTTGATGATGATTTATATCTTATAACTTGATGATTTAAAACTGCATTTACATATTTTATATATCCATTTTTAATTAAAGGTGATTTTACATTTATAGGGGCTGAACTTAGCATATATTTATCCTCTAAACTCAACTCGACTTTTTGATCTAAAATGACAGCTAACTCTATCATAGTTTTAATATTTGTGGCTCTAAATGGTCCATCATATTTCATATGTTTTGAGAAATATTGAAGAATCTTTGTTAAACTTTTTGTATTTAGATGTCTTGCTAACTCTTCAACTTGTGTAGATGTTGCTTTTACTTTAACAGGTGGTTTAATAGTACTCATAGGAGATTGAAACATTTTATCTATATGTTTTAAAACTGATGCTGATGTAGCTCCTATATGACCTATCTCATGATGTCCATATCTTCCAGCTCGACCAGCTATTTGTATAACCTCATTTGGAAGAAGTGGTCTTTTCTCTTTCCCATCAAACTTTCTATCAGTAGTAAATAAAAGATGTTTTATAGGTAGATTTAATCCCATAGCAATAGCATCAGTAGCTACTAATATATCACTTTCTCCATCTCTAAATCTTTTCGCTTCCTCTCTTCTAACTTCTGGACTTAAGTTTCCATATAAAACAGATACCTTATGAAATTTACTTAGTTTAGATTTTAGCAAAAGAACCTCTTTTCTACTAAAAGCTATAAGTGCTGTTGCTTTTTTTATATCTTTTAAAGTTGTTGCTTTTTCATCTATTTTTATAGGGTTTTTTCTTTTAAATTTAACTATCTCTAAATCTTCATCTAAATAAGTAGCTAGTTTTTTTACTATATCCAAAGCATTAACACTACCTGTCATGATAACTTTTTTTGCAGGAGTTCCTAATATAGCATTTACCCATGCCCAACCTCTATCTTCATCATCTAGCATTTGAACTTCATCAATTACACAAATATCTACTTCAAGATTAAAGTTTATCATCTCTATTGTACTACTAATATGACCAGCATCTTCATCAAATAGTTCCTCTTCTCCTGTTACTAAAGAGGTTTTAACACCATCTTTTATGAGAGATTCATAGTTTTCTAGTGCAAGTAATCGTAAAGGTGCTAGATATGTCCCTGTATCTGCATCTTTTAACTCTTGCATCGCTTGGTATGTTTTACCACTATTAGTAGGTCCCACAAAAAAGTATAACTTTCTGTTTAATTCACGAGCTAATGGATAGAGTTCTTTTATATCACAGTTTAAAAGGTCATTTAGTTGTTCTTGTAAGCTTTGTGTCAATAAAAATCCTTTTAGATACTTTATAATTTTTGGATATAATACCAAATTAAATAGATAATTAAGGTTAAGAATGGATTGTAAATATTTTGGTAAATGTGGAAGTTGTAATCTTGGTGGGCTATCTTATGAAGAGCAACTAAATGTAAAGATAAAAAGAGAAAAAGATAGATTTAGAGATATTTATGATGAAAAGATTGATATTATAAAAAGTAATGATGGTGCATTTAGAAATAGGGCAGAGTTTCGTATCTGGAAAACTTATGATGAAGATGACAATATGAGTTTAAACTATGCTATGAATGATATAGATAAAAACAGATTAGTTATAGATAGTTGTAGTATTGTAAGTTCTACTATTTCATCTTTGATGCCTATCTTATTAAAAGAGTTAAATAGTGATGAGGTGATGAATTTTAAACTTTTTTCATGCGAGTTTTTAAGTTCAACTACAAATGATATACTTGTAACTCTAATATATCATAAAAAGCTAGATGAAACTTGGAATATAAAAGCAAAAGAGTTAGAAAAAAAACTAAATATAAAAATCATAGGAAGAAGTAGAAAACAAAAAATAATACTAAGTGAAGATTCTATAGATGAAGAGTTGAAAATATCTGATGAAATATTTAAGTTTAACTATAAAGAGGGTGGATTTACTCAACCAAATCAAGAAGTAAATATCAAAATGATAGAGTGGGTATTAAACAATATTGATGCTTATGATGATCTGTGTGAACTTTATTGTGGTGGAGGAAACTTTACTATACCTTTATCAAAAAAATTTGATAAAGTTATAGCAACAGAGATAAGTAAAACTTCAATAAGATCAGCAAAGTTAAACTGTACATTGAACGATGTTAAAAATATAGAATTCATAAGGATGAGTAGTGAAGAGTTTGTAGAAGCTAGAGATAAAGTGCGAGAGTTTACTAGACTAAAAGAGATAAATTTGGATGAGTTTAATTTTAGTACAATATTTTTAGATCCACCACGAGCAGGGCTTGATAAAACAACTACTAAACTTTCAAAAGAGTTTAAAAATATAATTTATATATCTTGTAATCCAGAAACTTTACATAGAGACCTAGAAGAGTTAACAAAAACACATACTATAGAAAAGTTTGCATTGTTTGATCAATTTGCATATTCAAACCATATTGAGACAGGAGTGATACTAAAAGAAAGAGTTTAAGTATCATTTTAGTAAAATAAATAATTAATTAGAAACAATAAGTAGGACTGATAAATGAAAGCAATAATAGCACTAGAAGAACTAATCAAAGAGAATGAGCAAAGAGTTACTTCTATCAAAAAACAATTGGCTTCTCATGAATCAGGTGAAAATAAACTCTCTTATATGGTAAAAGCATCTGCTGAAACAAACCTACAAGAGTATTCAGAGCATCTAGAAAAACATAAAACTATGCTTGCTGAACTTATGACAAAAGATTTAGTAGAGTTAGAAAAAAAAGAGAAAATAAAAGAAGCAATTGAGAGAAAAAACTATTATCATTTTCAAAAAACTAGAATCAAAAGAAATAACACAAGAAGTAATGATGAAAAGATAGAAGCTATGATGATAATTGATGAGTTGCCAGATGACTTAACTTTTGAAGATGATGAGATATTTGACATAGCTGTTAAAACCATAAAATTGCATTTAAGAGTACATGAAGAGTTACATGATCAGTTAAAAGATATAAAAGAAGAATTTGAAAATATAATAAAAGATATACAAAAAGATGAAGAGAATATAGATGATATAGTTATGTTAAATGCATATATCCCTATAGTTGTACTTCATTTTTCTGTTTTAATATTAAATATAAAAGAGAATATTGACACAGAAGAGTTGTCGCCATTTAGAGGATTACCTCGATTTAATGACTGGTGGATAGAGGAGTTATGGAAAAGTCATCAAGCTTATTTTGGTTTATATAAATGGAAGTCAATTATATCTAATATGTGTATTACTACAGATCAAAAAAATGCATGGGAGATAATATTTCAAAATTGGTTATCGATTAAAAAAATGATAAACAATAAAGGAACATTGGGTTTTAGATACAATTTTGCATTTGATCATCTAATGAGAAAATTTGTAGAGTTAGAAGAGGAACTTGATATAAATAATATAGAAAGAATGGATAAAATAATCCAAAATATAACAGAAAAAGAGGATTTTACTTCAGTAGCTAAAGAGCATAATATTAGTACTAATTATATGTTATTTAAAAAAGAAAAAATAGATAACAAATAGATAATGAAAGAAATTGTAAGTGAAATACTTGAAGATAAATCATCTTTATTAACCCAAAACTATTTTAAACTACAAAGTTTATTTGAAGAAAAATATGGGAAGGACACTATTGTACTTATGGAGATAGGTACTTTTTATGAAGTATATGAAGTAAATAATGAATCTGAACAAATAGGAAAAGCAAAAGAGATAGCAGAGCTTTTAAATATACAACTTACAAGAAAAAACAAATCTATACTAGAAAATTCACAAACAAATCCACTGATGGCAGGAGTTCCATCTATATCTTTTGAAAAACATCTAAATCGTATCATTCAAGAACAAAAATATACAATAGCAATCATCTCGCAAGTTGGACTCCCACCAAATGTAAAAAGAGTTTTGGAAGCTATAATATCTCCTGGAACTAACTTTGATTTTGCAGTGTCAAGTGATGAAAATAATATAACCTCAATAACAGTTGATCAAACAAAAGGGAACTATCTCATAGGATATAGTGCTATAGATGTAACAACAGGAAAATGCTTTTATAATGAAGTATTTGGTACAAGTGAAGATCCAAGTTTTGCACTTGATGAAGTTTTTAATTATATGAATATGCACAAAACAAGTGAAGTTATTATAACTTTTTTGGATAAAGCTATTGATCAAAATGAGATATGTGAGTATCTTGAACTCAATCATAAAACATTTCATATATCCAATATAATCCCAAAAATAACATATCAAAATGAGCTATTTAAAACAGTATTTCAGATACAATCTTTACTTACTCCAATAGAACATCTTAACATGGAAAGATACGCACTAGCAAGTTCAAGTTTAGCTATACTTATTGATTTTGTAATAGGACATGATAGCAATATCATACAAAAACTAACATATCCTGTAAAACTAGATGTAAGTAGATATGTTTATCTTGGAAACAATGCTCTTGAACAGTTAAATATACTTGAAACTCCCCATCAACCAAATCTTCTTAAACTTATAAATAATACTTCAACTGCTATGGGTAAAAGACTTTTAAAAGAGAGATTGACCCATCCTATAAAAGATGAAAAAGAGTTAAATAGAAGATATAAGTTATCTAGTGACTTGTATGATTACCATGCACCAATAGAGAGCCATTTGAGTAATATATATGATATAGAGAGACTTACAAGAAGAATAAAACTAAATAGACTTCACCCTTTTGAGTTAAACTATTTATATGATTCATTGGGTTCTATTAAAGAGATAGTTGTATTTATGGAAAATTATAACTTTGTAAAACCCCCTTGTAGTAGTGCTGATATACAGATATTTATAAATACAATTGATGATACATTTGATTTAACATCTTGTGGTAAATTTATGTTAAAAGATATCGATACAAATTTAATAGCAAGCGGAATAGACAGTAAGATCGATGAGCTTTTAGAAGAAAATAAACTCCTTGAGGATAAGTTAGAGATATTTAGAGAACATATTCTTAAGTTCTTAAATACTAGCGATAAAAACTTTATAACTATCAATAGACTAGGAAAAGAGGGTTTTTATATAGGACTTACAAAAAATAGATTTAGTTCTATAAAAAAAGAGCTTTTAGAATCCCATATGATTATAGATGATCAACTCTATTTATTTAAAGATTTTAATATAAAGGTTCAAACGACAAGTGTAAAGATTACAAATCCTTTGATAAATACCATATCAGATAGTTTCGTTCATAATATTCAAAAAATAATAGAATTAAACAAAATAGTATTTAAAGAAAAAATATCTTTTTATGAGACTAAATTTGCTAGTTTATTATCTGATTTAGTCTCTTTTATAGCAGAAGTTGATCTTACTGTTTCAAATATAAAAACTTCAAAAAAACACAACTTTGTACAACCAAAGATATTAACTCAACCAGAAGATGAAACAAAAACAAATTTTTTAGAAATTATTGAGTTGCGACACCCTATCATAGAATCAACAGAACAAAATGGTATCTATGTACCAAATGATATAATTATGGGTGACTTAACTAAAGCAAAAAAAGAGAATAAAAACAATATTATTATTAAAAACTCAAAACCTCTAAATATAATTGACAATAAAATGAATGGTGTCTTGCTTTATGGTATAAATAGTAGTGGAAAAAGCTCTTTTATGAAGTCTATTGGTATTTGTGTGATTATGGCACAAGCTGGTTTTTATGTACCTGCAACATCAATGAGGTTTTATCTTTTTGAAGAGATATTTACAAGAATATCAGGTAGTGATAATATAGCAAAAGGTTTATCCTCATTTGCAGTTGAGATGTTAGAGCTTAAAAATATATTTAATAGAGCAACTTTAAACTCTTTGATTTTAGGTGATGAGATAAGTCATAGTACTGAAACTATGAGTGGAGTTAGTATTGTTGCATCTGCAATTTTAAAGTTGGCAGAACTTAAATCTATCTTTGTATTTGCAACTCATCTACATCAACTCCCAGAGATAAAAGAGATTGAGAAACTGCGTAATATAATCTGTTTACATCTTAGTGTTTTATACAATGAGCAAGATGATAAACTTGTATTTAATAGAAAGTTATCTTTTGGAAGTGGAAGTAGTATGTATGGATTGGAATTTGCCAAATCACTTCATATGGATAAAGAGTTTTTAAAAGTAGCAAATAGTATAAGAAAAAGACTCACCGATGAATACGATACAATAGAGAGATTAAGTCAGAAAAAAACAAGTACTTATAACAAAGATTTATATATAACATCTTGTGCTATTTGTGGAGCGAAAGTTGATGATATTCATCACATTCAAGAACAAAGAAAAGCAGATAAAGATGGCTTTATAGGACACATAAATCAAAACCATAAGTTCAATCTAATACCACTATGTAAAAAACATCATAAGCTAGTACATGATGGTAAGATAAATATCAATGGATTTGTGACAACTTCAAAGGGGTTGGAATTGCATTATACTAGTTTGGAAGATTAAATACTTACCCACCTGTCTCATAAAAAGCTCTATCTGAGCTATCTTCACTTCCCCATTTGTTTTTTTCTGGTTTGTTTTTGAGAACCTCTTTTAGAATTAAAGATGCTTTTTTTATATCTTTTGCTTTTATAGCATCTGCAATACTTAGTGCATCTTCAAAATATAAACAAGGGATGAGATAACCTTCTGCTGTAATTCGAATACGGTTACAGTCATTACAAAAGTCATCAAGATGTGGTTCAATGATACCAAACTTATAGCCATCATCTAAAAAATAGTTTTGAGATGGACTGTTTCCAACTCGCTCTCCTACTGTAAAATTGTATTTTTCTTTTAAGATATTTTGAATATCTGAAGAGTTTAAACCTTTTTTAACACTTGCATGACTATTTTCCATAAACTCTATAAATCTAACTTCCCAGTTATTTGATCTGCAATATTCAAGTATATCTATAAGTTCTGTATCATTTACATCTTTTAAAGGTACGCAGTTTATTTTTATCTTTAGACCAACTTCATCTGCTTTTTTTATACCTCTTAAAACTTTATCTAAAACATCTTTTTGTGCTATATGGTGAGCAACTTCTGGTTTTAAACTATCAAGAGAAACATTGACTCTTTTAAGACCTGCATCTTTTAAAGCTTGTGCTGTTTCTTCAAGTAAAAAAGCATTTGTTGTTAAACTAAGGTCAATATCAGGGGCATAAGAAGAGATCATCTTCACAAAGTTATCTAAGCCATGTCTTAAAAGTGGTTCACCACCTGTAAGTCTAATCTTTTTTATACCATCATCAATACACACCTTTATAAACTCAAACATATCTTCATAAGATAAAAGGTTCTCATGTGGTACCCATGAGAAAGGTTTCTCTGGCATACAATACTGACATCTAAAATTACATCTTTCGGTTACTGAAACTCTTAGGTAATTTACTACTCTATTATGACCATCTATTAGCATGAATATTCTTTCATTTTATTATATTTTATAAAAGGATAGTATAAAATAGCTTACAGTCTATTAATTTTAGGGGGACTTGTGAGTATTGATAATGTAATAAGCTCAATTGATTTTTTCAGTTCATTAGATGATAAACAGATAAATTATCTATCAGATATTTCAATAGTTAGAAGCTTTTCAAAAGATACAATTGTATATTATGAGAGTGATATAGATTACTCTTTACAGTTTTTAGTAAGTGGACTTATTAAGATATATAAAATTGATAAATTTAATAATGAGATATTTTTATATTACATATATAAAAATAATATGATTTCAGAATTAACATCAATGGATAGTGAAACAATATATTGTTTTTCAAATGCTTCATTTGTAGAAGATGGTGCAATTCTTTCTGTAAATTTTAAAAAGTTCAAAGAATATTTTTTAGATACAGGGATACTTGCTTCAAAATTTATAAAAGAGATTTTACAAAAAACACATCAGTTACAATGTATACTTAATAGAGAATTAGTTTTTGATGCAACTGCTAAAGTAGCACATATGATACATAATGATTTAGATATGTTTAATACTCTTAAAAAAACACAAATAGCTTTTATGTTACATATTCAGCCAGAAACATTATCAAGAGTATTAAAAAGATTTACAAGAGATGGTATTATTGAGGTTCAGAATAAAAAATATATTATTAAAGATAACTCTGCCTTATCATCAATTTTTCAAGGGATAGGATTATGAAACAACAATCAAGTAAAATAAGTACAAAAATTAGAATATTGGGGGCAAGTTTAGTGTTTACAATGTTAACATTAATATCTCTAACAATTTATTTAAATCAAAAAAATATCAAAGATGCATTGATTATTAACATTGCAGGAAAGCAAAGAATGTTAACACAACAAATTTCAAAAAATATTTTTTATCTAAATCAAAATACTCAGATAAATTTTAATGAGTTAGATAATGCTGTTGAGGAGTTTAAGTATGGAATCAGTACATTAAAAGATGGAGATAACTTAAGAGGTATAGAATCAGCACCAACAGATAAAATCGCACAACAAATATCAAAAATCTTAGTACTTTGGAATAGTTTTGACCAAAATGTACAATCTTTTAAAGATTTATTAGTAGTGAGAGATTTAAATAATGAAAAGTTACTAAAAATTAAAGTTAATTCAATTTATAGTTCAAATAATAATTTACTAAAAGAGGTTGATTTGCTTGTAAGTATGTATACAAACTATATGGAGTCCAAGACTCATACAATTGAGTATTTTCAATACGGTGGTGCAACTATTTTATTTATTTTGATAATTTATTCATTATTACAATTACGAATTATTGAGGCTCATGCAAATCAGTTTCTAAAACACTCTAAAACAATAATTGAGGGACAAGATGAAAATAAGCCGATTGAATACTTTGAGATAGATGCAGAGAGTGAAATTGTTGAAGCGACAGACACACTAAATTGTTTTATAAATAAAATAAACTCTGCAATGGAGTATTCATCAGAAGCGATTGAAAAATCACAAAAAGCAAGTGAAAAGCTTGAAGAGATTACTGATGAGTTTGATAAAATCATAGATGATATGAATGATTCAAGCAATCTATCATCTCAACTAAGTAAAAGCGAAGATATAGCAATCCAATCTACAGAAGACTTATTAAAAACTACAAAAAAACTTTCAGACCTTAAAAAACAACTAGATAACTTGCTTATAAGTTGTAAATAACTTTTCTATAAAATAAAACTTAAACTTCTTGACTAAAGTCAAGGAATAATTTTTCACATACTGATAGAATATTCTTAATGTATATTTAAATATGCTAATTAGAAAATTATATTAAAAAATTTAGACTATGGTATTTTTATAACATACTTTTAACATTTTTTATATATATGATCTAAAGGTTTAAAATAAAAAGGAGATTTTATGGCACTTTCAAGAAGAGATTTCTTAAAAAGTTCGGCAGCAGCTTCAGCAGCAGTGGCAGTTGGTATGAGTGTTCCGTCTGAGATGCAAGCAGCTTCAAACCAAGCTCAAAAGAATTGGAGATGGGATAAGGCAGCATGTAGATTTTGTGGTACTGGTTGTGGTATTATGATGGCTACTAAAGGTGGTAGAATAGTTGCGGTTAAGGGTGATCCTGCGGCACCTGTTAATAGAGGTCTTAACTGTATTAAAGGTTACTTCAATGCAAAAATTATGTATGGTGCAGATAGATTAAAAACACCATTATTAAGAGTTGGTAAAGATGGTAAGTTTGACAAGCATGGTAAATTTGCACCTGTATCTTGGGAAAGAGCATTTGATGAGATGGAATTTCACATCAAAAAAGCACTTAAAGCTTCAGGACCAGAGGGAGTAGGTGTATTCGCTTCTGGACAATATACAGTTATGGAAGGTTACGCAGCTCAAAAGATGATGAAAGGTGGATTTAGATCAAATGCTATTGATCCAAATGCTAGACACTGTATGGCATCTGCTGTTGTTGGTTTTTACCAAACATTTGGAATTGATGAACCAAGTGGATGTTATGATGATATTGAGCTTACAGATACTGTTGTATCTTGGGGATCAAATATGGCAGAGATGCATCCTATTTTATGGTCAAGAGTTACAGATAGAAAACTTAGCGATCCAGATAGAGTAAAAGTAATCAATCTTTCAACATATAGACATAGAACTTCAGATTTAGCTGATGAAGAGATTATTTTTACACCAAATTCAGATTTAGCTATGTGGAACTACATTGCAAGAGAGATTGTTTATAATAATCCTAAATCTATTGATTGGGATTTTGTGAATAAACATATGGTTTTTTGTGCAAGTCCAGTAAACATGGGTTACGGTATGAGAAGAGAAGGTGAAAAGTCACTTACACCTGTAAGAGCTGATGGTTCAGCTGGTAAATATTCTGCACTAGAAATGGAAACTATTAAAGAAGAGATGGTTCATACTGTTTCTGAGAATGAAGCACCTGCACTTAAGCCTTATGGTTATAAAGCTGGTGATAAAATGGTTAATAAACCTGCTGGTCTTAAGCATTGGCATGTATCATTTGAAGAGTATAAAAAATTCTTAGAGCCGTATACATTAGAATATGTAACATCTGTATCAAAAGGTAATCCTGATGAGTCAGATAAAGAATTTGGAAGAAAACTTAAATTATTAGCTGATTTATACATTGAAAAAGGGAGAAAAGTAGTATCTTTTTGGACTATGGGTATGAATCAACATACAAGAGGAACATGGGTAAATACATTATCTTACAATGTTCACTTTTTACTAAACAAACAAGCTAAGCCAGGTTCTGGTGCATTCTCACTTACAGGTCAACCATCTGCGTGTGGTACTGCTAGAGAAGTTGGAACATTTGCTCATAGATTACCAGCAGATATGATGGTTAAATCTAAAAAGCATAGAAAGATAACTGAAAATGGATGGAATATTCCTGAAGGAACTTTAAATCCTAAAGGTCACCAACATATTATGAAAATTCATAGAGATATTGAAGATGGAACTATGAAGTTTGCATGGGTAAATGTTTGTAATCCTTATCAAGATACTGCTTCAGCTAAACACTGGATTAAAGCAGCAAGACAAATGGATAACTTTATCGTTACTTCTGATGGATACCCAGGTATTTCAGCGAAAGTTTCAGATTTGATTTTACCATCTGCTATGATCTATGAAAAATGGGGAGCTTATGGAAATGCTGAAAGAAGAACACAACATTGGAGACAGCAAGTTTTACCAGTAGGTGACGCTATGTCAGATACATGGCAATGGGTTGAGCTTTCAAAAAGATTTACAGTTGGTGATTTATGGGGTGAACAAATCTTATTAAGTAATCAAGGTAAAAAAGGTAAGCAACAAACACTTCCTGATGTTATCAAAGATGCTGAAAAAATGGGATTCACAA
>JAYEPD010000009.1:0-3980 GCA_034723675.1 Campylobacterota bacterium | reverse complement strand
CTAACAAATCGTAGCAACAAAAATATGTTCCCTCAGCCGAAAATATTTCAACTTATTTGAAATTTTGCTATCATATTAAATATCAAAAGTTTGAAAACAAGGGAACATATTTTTGTACTCAGTCGTTGTATCTATGTATCTCTATGTTATAATAAATATCAATTGACAAGATGAACTAAAGTAGAAAATATTATAAAATTTATAAATGGGTGTATTAAATTTGAGAGCAATAACAAAGCAAATAAGCATTAAGTATTCCGAAAAAGATGCATTAGATGAAAGCAATAAAAATATTTCACTAAATATTAGTAAATATGAAAATAATATTACTTTATTACAAACAGATATATCTAATATATTTACAAATATAAATGCACAAAATGATAAAATAAAGAATTTATCAATAAATTTTAAAGTAAATATTTTTGAAAAATTTATTGAATTAATTAGCTTTGGTATTGTAAATTATAAGCAAAAACACCTAAAAAATTTAGATAGTATAAAAAGTCAAATTCAAAAACTACAAAATAGTATAACTCCAAAAGAACAATATGTTAGTAATGAAAAAACAGAAATTGTAAATTTACAATTAAAGCAAAGTAATATTAATCAACAAATTGAACAAATTCAATCAGAGATTATAGAATTAGAAAGTAAATTTAATAAAAAATTAGAATTATTTAAAAATAAACTTTTAGATTTTCAAACAAATATTATTTCATTATCAAAAGACAGATATATAAATGACTATACTAGAATTGAATTAAAAAATGAACTAAATACTATGGTATATAATCAAGAAGAATTTATAACTCATAAGAATATAAAACAATTAATCAATGATGTTATTATATTTTATAATAACGATAAATCATGGATAGAAAATCGAAATAAACTTTTTGTAAAAAATGAAAAAAACAATGAAAAGTTATTTTTTGATACGATAGAGTCAAATCCATTAACCCAAAAACAGCAAGAAGCAGTTTTAATAAATGAAAATAATAATTTAATATTAGCAGGGGCAGGTTCTGGAAAAACTAGTGTAATCGTTGCTAAAGTATGTTATTTAATAAACAAAGAAATTCTACATCCAAACGAAATACTTATTTTAGCATTTAATAAAAATGCACAAGAAGAATTAAAAGAAAGATTTGAACATCAAAATATTCATGTACAAATCAAAACATTTCATTCCTTTGGATTAAGTATAATCTCTCAAACTATTTTACAAAAAATGGACTTATGCCCGATGACTGAATCGCAAAACAATATGACTAAATTTATAAAAGATACAATTTATAAACTAATGTCATCAATGGGAGTGTTTTTAAAAGATTTTATTGAATTTATAGCCTACTTTAGCATTCCATATAAAAATGAATCTGAATTTGAAAACCTTGGTGAATATTATGATTATCAAAAAAATTATGATATGAAAACATTTAAACATAAAGTGATTGAAAAAGGTAAAAATCAAGGGAAAGGATTAACGACATTAAAAGAAGAGACTGTTAAAAGTCATCAAGAATTAGTAATATGTAATTTTTTAACATTGAATGGTATAAGATATTTATATGAAGAGCCTTATGAAATTAAAACTTGGACTATGGAAAAAAGACAGTATAAACCAGATTATTATTTGCCAGATTATGGCATTTATATTGAACATTTTGGAATAGATAGAAATAATAAAACAGCCCCTTTTGTTAATAATAAAGAGTATTTAGAAGGGATTGAATGGAAACGAAATCTACATCAAGAAAATGAAACAATACTTGTAGAAACTTTTAGTTCTGAATTTACAGAAAATAATTTACTGAAACGATTAAAAGAAAAACTACTTAAATACAATGTTGAGTTTAGAGAGCTTTCTCAAGCTGAAATTGCAGAACTTTTAAAAGAGCCTATAGAAAATAATAAATTTACTAAACTATTTACAACTTTTTTAAATCATTTTAAATCAAATAGATTTACAATTGAAGATGTAAAAGAGAAATCACAAGAAATTGAAAGAACTAGTTTATTTATTAAATTATTTGAATTTATTTTTAAAGAGTATCAAGATTTTCAAAAGAGAAATAATTGTATTGATTTTGATGATATGATTATTGAAGCTTTGAATAATGTTAATAAAGGTAAATATAACCATGGTTTTAAACATATATTTATTGATGAGTTTCAAGATATTTCTACAACAAGAGCATTATTAATTAAAGAATTATTACCTTTAAACAATACATCAATTACAGCAGTAGGTGACGATTGGCAGTCAATTAATAGATTTGCAGGAAGTAATATAAAAATTATTCAAGATTTTGAAGAAACATTTGGGGTTTCAAAAACTGTAGCCTTAGACTATACATTTAGATTTGATAATATAGTTTCAGATATTGCGTCAGATTTTATACAAAAAAATCCAAATCAACTTAAAAAAGAGATTAAAACTATTAAAAATCAAGAGTTAAATAAATTTAGCATTTGTTTGTATTGGACTACAGGAAATATAAAATCAGATTTAGAGGCAATATTAGACCTTATTGTAAAAAAAGAAAAAGACAATAAAAAATCTGTAATGATATTAGCTAGGTATAATTTTTTATTTAAAGAAATTAGATCAGACAACTATAAGAAACTAGAAATATCTCCTTATCTAAAAAATAAATATTTGACATTGCAAATGTCATTAGCTTCAGTACATGGTTCAAAAGGAAATGAAGCAGATTATGTGATTATTTTAAATATAGATAATGGCAAATTTGGATTTCCTTCAAAAATTGAGGATGACCCTATTTTAAGTGTTGTTGTACCAGAAGGTGATGACTTTGAGGATGCTGAGGAACGAAGGCTTTTTTATGTAGCACTTACAAGAACAAAAGGCACATTATTTTTATTGGGTAATATGTATGAAAAATCAATTTTTATGGATGAAGTTATAGAAAACTATAAAGATGAGATATACTTTTTAAATGACCCTAAAATAAAATTATTAAATTGTCCAGAATGTAAAACAGGATTACTTAAAAAAAGAACTAGTTCAAATGATAAAAGTAAACACTTCTATGGTTGTAGTAATTTTCCAAGATGTAAATTTACAGAAAATGTACATTATTGTCCACAATGCGACAATGAAACAATAAAAGATTATGATAAAAAAGTTGCTAAATGTACTGGAGATAGTTGTGATTTTGAATCAACTTTATGTATTAAGTGTCATGGATATATGATTAAAAGAAAAGGTAAATATGGAGATTTCTTGGGCTGTAGTAACTATCCTAAGTGCAGTCATTCAACAAAAATAGAAGAAGAAACTATTATTTCTTCAGATAATCCATTTTAAATAAAATCTATCTGTCAACAAAACTATATATTATTTTGATATAATAAGATATAAATAAATTATTGGAGTTCATTATGCAAACACTAACAGTAAATATTCAAGATAACTTTGTTCAAGATTTTTTGACTATTATTGAACACTATAAAGATAAAGTTCAACTTCAAAAAGATAAAAACTTAGAACAAGATCCATATTTTTATGAAAGACAAAAACAATTACAACAAGACTTACAAGAAGTTGAAAGTGGAACAGCTGAAATGATTTCACATAATGACTTATGGAATAATATAAACAATCATTTAAAAACACTAAACTAAATGCAAATTAGTTATAAAAAAACTTTTGAAAACCAATTATTACAAATTGTAAACTACATAGCAAAAGATAAAATTGGAGCGAGTATAAATTTTGCTAATGAACTTGAAGAGTTAATATTTTTAATCCCAGATAATCCATTCAAATATAAACCATCAATATATTTTAAAAATGAAAATATAAGAGATATGACATATAAAGGTTATACTATAAACTACAAAGTAAACTTTGAAAAAGAGTTGATTGAAGTTTTAAGAATATTTAATAGAAATAAACCATCATAGTAATAGCAGATACAACAAATCAGAGGAACTAACAAGATTACACT
>JAYEPD010000008.1:0-3988 GCA_034723675.1 Campylobacterota bacterium | reverse complement strand
GATAATATAAATAAACAATTTAATCAAGAGTTAAAAAATAGAGATAATTATTTTATCATTATATTATCTATATTTTTTGTAGTTAATATTATCGTGTTTATATTTCTTTTTAAAGTAAGAAAAAATAGATTAAAATTAGAAAATGAATTAATAGAATCAAATAAAGCATTAGAAAAACACAAAGAAGATTTAGAGTATGAAGTTTATCAAAGAACAGAAGAGTTAGAGGAGTCAAATGAAGAGCTACAAGTATCTATAAATAATTTAAATCAAACACAAAAACATATGGTTGAGCAAGAAAAAATGGCAGCTTTAGGTGGACTTGTAGCTGGTGTAGCTCATGAGATAAATACTCCTGTAGGTTTAGGTATTACAGGGATAACTCACTTCATAGATAAAACACAAAAATTAAAAAAGAGTTATGAAAAAGAGGAGATGAGTGAAGATGACTTTCAAAAATACCTAAAAGAATCAAATGATCTAGCAGAGATAATATATACAAACTTAAAACGATCAGCAGACTTAGTAAAAAGTTTTAAAGAGATATCTGTAGATCAAACGAATGAAGTAAAAAAAGAGTTTAATTTTAAAGAGTATTTAGAAAAAATTCTTTTAAGTATACATAGTAAAACAAAAAATAAACATATGGATATAAATTTAGATTGTTCTGATTTGATAGTTATATCCAGTTATCCAGGAGTATATGCTCAGATAATTACAAATCTTATTATGAATTCAATGATACATGGTTTTGAAAATAAAAATGATGGTAAAATAGATATAACTGTAACATATATGAAAGATGATTTATCTATAGTTTATAAAGATAATGGAAAAGGTATTGATAAAGAAAATATTAAAAAAATATTTAATCCATTTTTTACAACAAAAAGAGATGAAGGTGGAAGTGGGTTAGGATTAAATATAATCTATAACTTAATAACTTCTAGGTTAAATGGTACCATAGAGTGTAAAAGTGAAATTGGTAAATCGACACAATTTAATATAAAAATACCGTTAAAGGATAAGTAGATGAAATTTGCAAAAAACAATAATAGTAAAGAACAAAATAATGGCTATTGGAAAATACTGGTTGTAGATGATGAAAAATCAGTACACACTCTTACAAGTATAGTTTTAGATGATTTTAATTTTGATAACAAAAAAATAGAACTTATTGATGCATTTAGTGCAAAAGAGGCTAGAGAAGTATTAAAAAATAGCTCAGATATTTCAATGATATTGTTAGATGTTGTTATGGAAACAGATGAAGCTGGACTTAATCTTGTAAAATATATAAGAGAAGAGTTGAAAAATCAAGAGGTAAGAATAGTAATTCGTACAGGACAAGCAGGTGTTGCACCAGAAGAAGATGTAATACAACAGTATGATATAAATGATTACAAAGATAAAACAGAATTAACAAATATTAAACTTTTTACTACAATATATGCATCTATTAGATCATATAGAGATATTATAAATCAAAAAGAGACTTTAACTAGATTAAGAGACCAACAACAACTATTGCAAGAGCAGTCTAAAATGGCTTCAATGGGCGAGATGTTAGAATCTATAGCACATCAATGGAGACAACCTTTATCTGTGATTACTGTAGCAGCTAGTGGTATGAAAATGCAAAAAGAGTTTGATATACTAACAGATGAACAGTTTTACAATACATCAGATTCTATTACAAATGCAGCAACTCATTTGTCTGAAACTATTGATGACTTTAGGGATTTTTTCAAAAAAGATAAAAAACGAGAACCTTTTAGTTTAAAGTTCGCTTTACAGCGATCTTTAGAATTATTAAGTTCAAAGCTTAAGAATAGTGGAATAGATATTGTTGAAGATATTGATGATATTGAGATAATTGGATTGAAGAATGAGATGGTTCAAGTATTTATGAATATTTTAGGTAATGCAAATGATGCATTAAAAAATATTAAAATTGAAAAAAAATATATTTTTGTAAGTATCCATAAAGAGGATGATAAAAATGTTATTACTATCAAAGATAATGGTGGTGGAATACCAGAAAATATTATAGATAATGTTTTTGATTCACACTTTACAACTAAAGGTGAAGAGGATGGTACAGGTATAGGTCTTTATATGTCTAAACAAATAATAGAAAATCATATGAATGGAATATTAAGTGTGAAAAATATTGAGTATAAATATGAAGATGTAAGTTATAAAGGTGCTGAGTTTAAGATAATTATTTAATTTTAAAAAACTCTCCTATATATGAATCTAGCCAACTGTAAAAACAGAATAAAACCAATTCAACTAAGGGAACAAAAAACAGAAGCTCTTTTAGTTTTCATAAGAACTACACTAGAACAGTATTTTCAAGATTTAGATACCAAAAAGATACATTTTCATATGGGTACAGTTGAAGACAATAAAATAGTAGATGAAACTTTAAAAACACTTTTAAATTATCTACAAGAAACAGTAGTAAATAGCACATATCTAAGAAGTATAACTACAACAGCAACCAAAAACCAAAGTATGATGATGTTGGCAAAAAAAGAAGAGCCTTTGATGGTTTATTATGATGCTATTATCAAACAAATAGAACTATCACTTTCACAAGGACAAAACTGGATACCTGAACAGTTAGTTATTTGTCTATTGAGTGAATGGATTTTAGAAGAGGAAAAATCAACAGTACTTTACCCATTTTTAAAAGATATAGATTACACATCACTTTTAAGCAGATATGATACAGTTATCGTTCAAGCTAAAAAAGATGAAGATTGGAATAAAACTTTAGCAGTTAAGACTATGTACAAAGTTGCTCATGAGTTGATAGTAAAATTGAAAAATACCACTTATAAAGTCAATACAAAAAGAGTATCTAAAAGTAGAAAGAAAAAGAAATAATAGTTACTAAAAGGGATGAAGTACAACTACTATATCTATTTTGTTGTTATTGTTTAAAACTTTTTTAAAGGGACTGTTCAAAAATCTATGTCAATTTACATAAAACATTTATTCAGAATAACAGATTTAATAATTTGATAATATAATTTATATTTTGATATAATAACTACACAAGTAATTGAGGAGTCTAAAATGCCTGAAGTTTCTAGATTTTTAGGAATTAATATAACTTTTAACTATGATGAACACAATCCTCCACATTTTCATGCAAAATATGGTGAATACAATGGTTTATTTTTGATAAAAGAACTTAGAATGAGTGAAGGTGACTTACCAAAAAAAGTAAAAAATCTTATATTAGAATGGGCTGATGATCATAGAGAAGAGTTAATGGAAGATTGGAACTTAGCAAGGGAAGAACAGCCATTAAAAAAAATAAAGCCTTTGGTGTAAATTATGATTGTTAATGTTATAGAAGCAACATATGTAGAGAACTTTATAATTGCACTGTCTCTAAAAGTTACCGAAAATAGCTCTTCAAAAATTATCAAAAAAAATGTAGATTTATTCCAATATATAAAGAACAAAAAAGAGAATGGAATCTTTGCACCATTAAAGAACATTGCGTACTTTAAAGATTTTAAGTTAAATGCAAATACCATTGAATGGAAAAATGGAGTAGATATAGCACCTGAAAGATTTTTAGAATTGTAATACCATAAGAATTACTTATATATAATTGCATTTGGAAAGCGAATCTCTTTTATTAATAGGTCAAATAACATAGATATATTAAATCTTAAGTACCTAGCAGTTCATTTCCCAAGCTTTATCTTATAAATCTATTTTTATAACATTTTTAATTTATTTTCATAATCTCTAATTAATTATTTTGTATTTATATTTTTATTAAAAGATATTAGATCTTCTTTAATCCCAAGTATAACTATAGTATCACCAGCATCAATTTTATGATTTATTCCACTTGAATAAAATATAAAATTGTCCCCTATCTCTTTATCTTGAATACCAAGTATTATAATCTCATCTTTGTTTTTAAAATCTATATCTTTTAAATATACCCCATCGTATA
>JAYEPD010000007.1:0-4036 GCA_034723675.1 Campylobacterota bacterium | reverse complement strand
TTAATAATAATTAGGTTAAAATAACTTATGAAAAAACTATTAATAATATCAACTATTACTATATCAATATTTGCAGCAGAGATGAATAACAATTTCTTTTACAACAATGGGAAAAAAGTATACCTTACTCAAAACAACAGTAATATAAGAACTTTATCAAAAGAGAAACGATATTTTAAAACTTCTAATGATACAGATATAACTATTACAAAAGAGATATTAATAAAACTAAAAAATAAAAATGATATATCAAATATACTTAGTTTTTATAACCTTACACTTATAAAAGAGTACAGAAGCAACACTTTTTTAGTAAGCTGTGAAGATATAAATAATACTTTAAACATATCAAATGAACTTTATGAAGATGATAGAACTTTATACGCACAACCAAATTATTTGACAAAATCTAAAAAAAGATAATTATGAAAAAATATCTATTTTTAATAAGCCTTGTTTATATATTTACAGGTTGTGAGGTATCACCTTTTTCTTCAAGTGGAATACTAGAGTTTGAAGATGATACTGCAAAAGTTATTAATGATGACAATTTAACTATAATTGAAAATAACAATACTTCAATAATTGACAATTTTACTATTATCAATAAAGCAAAAAGTAAAAATGATTTTTATGGATACGGTAAACTAAATCTAAGTAACCTAATATCAGAAGTTACAACATTTAATTCTAATATAACCATAACAAAAGGTGAATTATTTCCTCAGCAATGGGCGATAGATTACGATGAAGATTTTTATACTACAAATGATATAGACGAAAATGCTAGTATAAATCCATCTTCTGTATACAATAATTTTACAGGAAATAGTGTAACAGTTGCAGTTATAGATGATGGATTTGATATATATCATCCTGAGATAAAAGATAAAATTATTGCAAAAATTGCTTTTTTAGATGATGGAACAACATCATCAGATGTATCTCATACTTATGCTAGTGATTATCATGGTACAGCAGTTGCAGGTATCATTGCTGCAAATAGTGATAGTGATGGTATCAATGGAATTGCACCAGATGTTAAACTTATACTTATAAAGATGCCTGATTCAATCAGTTCAAGTAGTATTATAGATATGTTTGATTATGCTGTATCTTATGGAGCTGATATTGTAAACTGTAGTTGGGGTACATACAGTACAAGTGATGCTGTTACAGATAAACTAAATGAGTTGTCTAAAACAGGAAGAAGTGGTAAAGGTTTATTAACTGTTTTTGCTTCTGGAAATGATGATGGTTATATGGAGGGTGATGAGTCTGCTATAAGTGGTGTTATAGGTGTAGGTGCTACAGGATATGATAACTTAAGAACTCTTTATAGTAACTATGGAAAGGAGTTAGATATAGTAGCTCCTGGAGGGCATTATCTAGGTATCTCTACAATTGATCCACTTGGAAACTATGGAGCTAGTAGAGATGAATATAATAGATTTGATGAATACAAAACAAGAGAACCTAGCTCATTTATAGGGACAAGTGCTTCTGCACCTGTATTAAGTGGTGCATTGGCGTTACTTCTTGAAGCTAAACCTGATATAACTTTT
Source organism: Campylobacterota bacterium (assembly GCA_034723675.1). Classification (GTDB taxonomy): domain Bacteria; phylum Campylobacterota; class Campylobacteria; order Campylobacterales; family Arcobacteraceae; genus JAIOSF01. Next base: position 2,471 of record JAYEPD010000007.1, on the reverse strand, counting down.
GATGAAACTATGGATCTACTACAAAAAACTTCTGACAAAATAACTCAAAATCTACCTTATCTTGATGATATGGTTTCATCAACTTCAAATACACCAAAGATAAGTGGTTATATCCCTGATGGTTCACCATATCAATTTTATGTAAAACTTGTATCAAATAGTACAAATGAAGTATTTGGTAATTATTCTGTTATTATTGAGGGAACTAATTGGTATACCTATATAACTCAAAGTTTACCCGATGACAATTATAGTGTAATTGTTATTGACAATCAAAATAATACTTTAGCAACAGATGAGAGCTTTGAGATAAAAAAATAACTTATATTTGTATTACTACTTTATATTATCCAAATTTATACTATCTGTAATCTGATTTTTAAATAAAGCATCTTCATGTTGTTGTATTAAAAATTTATTTTCCTCTTTTAAAGAGATATACTGAGTATTTAGCTTATTTATATCTTTACTTACATAATATATATTATTTCGTAAGTATATTTTAGGGATGAAGATAACCAAAGATAGTATTAAAATAGTAAATACTATTAAAAGAGATTTTTTAGGAGTCAAACTTATCTCTTTGGAATTTAAAAACTCTCATTTTAGAGCTTCTACTTCTAGCATTTTGTTTTATCTCAGCAGGAGTTGGGATGATCGGTTTTCTTGTGATGATTTTACCTTTTTGATGGTTATTCCCACATTCGCATCTTTCATTTTGAGAAGGACAAATACACTTTAGTGACCAGTTTTTAAAACTATTTTTAACTATTCTATCTTCAAGAGAATGAAATGATATAATTGCAACAGTTGTATTTGTAAAATTTGCATTTTTTATCTGTTCAAATAGCTCTTCTAAAACACCAAGTTCATTATTGACTGCTATTCTTATACCCTGAAAAGGGAGCGTTGCTGGATGAAGTTTACCTTTGTACATATTTTTTGATAGAAATTCAGCTAACTCTTTTGAACTCTCAAATGGTCTATTTTGCACAATAAGAGAAGAGACTTTTTTATACTCTTTAACCTCTCCATACTCTTTAAATATTTTTTCAAGTTCATTTTGAGTATATTCATTTACTATAACTTTAGCACTTAAAGTTTGATTTTGATCCATTCTCATATCTAGTGTTGAACTATTAAACCCAAAACCTCTATCATCTTTATCAAGTTGTAGTGATGATACTCCAATATCAGCCAAAATACCAACTATATTTTTATCTTTATATTTTTCAATAACATCTTTAAAGTTACCTTTAGAAAAAATAATTCTATCTTGATACTTTTTAAGTCTATTTTTTGAAAAATTTAACGCTTCATCATCTTGATCATTACAGATAAGTTTTATATTCGGATTTGATTCTAAAATTCCAAGAGAGTGTCCACCATAACCTAAGGTACAATCTATAACATAACCATCATTTAAATCTTTAAATATATCACAAACTTCATTGAAAAGTACAGGGATATGTGGAATTATTGTCTCATTCAATCTTTAATCCTAAGTTTTTATTGATATAATAGCACAACATAAATTAAAGGTTTTATTATAGATGATTGATAAACAAATTATAAGACAACTTTCTGATATATCTTTGGCACTTTTTAGAAAAAACTTTTTTGGTATATATCATGGTTCTATATCTAAAAAAGTAAATCATAGTAGTTTTATTATAAACAAAAAAGATGCAATATTTGATGAGATTGATGTAGAAACACTATGTGAATTATCAATGACACTACACGATTATAGTTGGGGTCTTGCTAGTATAGATGCTATAATACATAGCTCTATTTATACTCAAATACATGAAGCAAAATATATCTCATGTGGAATGCCACCATATACCAGTGCTTATGCTTTGGAACATGATAAAATAATATGTGAAGATTTTTTTGGAAAAACAATTTTTAATAATATAACTGTTCACGATCCAGGTGATTTTGACACTTGGTATGATAGAAATTTTATTGAGATACCAACATTATTAAAACTTTCTCCTAATAACTTAATAGTTATAAGAGGGGTTGGAGTTTATGTTTTTGATAGAGATATGAATAATCTTGTAAAAAAAGTAGCAATATTAGAAAATAGCTGTAGACTTTTATCATTGAAATCTCAATTTAATTAATAGGTGTTACAATATTAAACATTAATGTTAATATACAAGATACTCTATGTAACTTTTCTAAACATAATTAAAAAATAAAAATAAAATAGTTTAATTATAAAAAATAAAATAGTTCATTTTTGATAAAATAAGTTGAAATAAATTTTATAAAAGGAATTATAATATGAGTACAGTTGTAAATTTAGTTAATAGCTACAAAGCACACACAGAAGAAAGAGCAAAGCTTGGTGTTCCACCATTAGCTTTAACAGCAGAGCAAGTTGCTGATTTAGTAGAGTTATTAAAAGCTTCACCAATTGTTGAATCAGATTATGTTATGGATATGTTTGAAAACAAAAT
>JAYEPD010000006.1:0-4043 GCA_034723675.1 Campylobacterota bacterium | reverse complement strand
TCATTTCCTTCTATTGAGTTATAAAATAAATCTATAACTACATACTCTTCAACTCTATAATTTATCTCTATAGGTCGACAGCAAACTTCACAATCATCTACTATATCTACTCTGCCTTGAATCCCAGTATCTAATAAAATAGATATATTTTCTCTACAATATGGACATTGTATAAATTTTTCTTCCATTGTTATAATCCCCTGCATGATTATAATATTAATAACTTTAGATAGAATTTAAAACAATATGGGTATAATTCGGTTAATTAAATTAAACCTTAGGGATATGATATATGTTAAAAGTTGGAATATTAGGAAGTACAGGTAGAGTAGGTTCTTTACTTATAGATGATTTGGCAAATGATGAGTTAGCTTGTGTAAGTAGTGTACATGTTTTTGATGAGTTGACAAAAACTTTACCAAAAGATGCGGTTGTAACAAACGATATGCAAACTATGCTTGACAATTGTGATGTTGTGATTGATTTCTCAGCACCAATTGCTACACAAGATTTACTTGAAACTGTAATAAAATCAGAAATTAAAAAACCGTTAGTTATAGCAACAACAGGTTTTAATGAACATCAAAAAAATCTTTTAATAGAAGCTAGTAAAGTTACTCCTATTTTATATGCTACTAATATGAGTTTGGGTGTAGCAGTTTTGAATAAACTTGTAGCATTGGCTTCTAAAACATTGGCAGATTTTGATTGTGAGATAGTTGAGCAACACCATAGGCATAAAGTTGATAGCCCAAGTGGTACGGCACTTACTTTAGCAGAACACGCAGCAGAAGCTAGAAATTTAGACTTAGATAATGTAAGAGTAAGTGGAAGAGATGGAATAATAGGTGCAAGAACAAAAGATGAGATAGCAGTTATGAGTTTAAGAGGTGGAGATATAGTTGGTCGTCATACAGCTGGATTTTATAATGATGGTGAGTTTATAGAGCTAAACCATACAGCAACATCTAGAAATACTTTTAGTCGAGGTGCAATAAAAGTAGCAAAGTGGATAGTAAATCAAGAGATAGGTTTATATAGTATCAATGATTGTCTAGGTTTATAATATGTGTGCAATAGTTGGTATATATGGAAATGATAATGCTGCAAGATTAGCATCAGCTTCTCTTTTTGCTATGCAACATAGAGGACATGAAGCTACAGGGATAAGTTGTGGTGGTTATGAAGATAAGAAAATATATACTGTTAAAAAGATGGGGTATGTAAGGGATGTATTTCATGAAGGAACCCTTGCTAAACTTCCAGGTAGTATTGCTATAGGTCACAATAGATATTCAACTGCAGGAAGTGATAGTGTTTCAGATGCACAACCAATCCATGCTAAGTATAAATTAGGTGAGATATCAATTGTACACAATGGAAACTTAGTAAATAAAGATGAAGTAAGACAAAAACTTATTGATGAAGGTTCTATTTTTCAAACAGATATGGATACTGAAAACCTTATACACCTTATTGCGAAATCAACACAAAATAGATTAAGAGATAGAATTACAGATGGATTAAAAGAGTTAAAAGGTGCTTATAACTTTATGATTCAAAGTAGAAGTAAACTTTTTGTAGTAAGAGATAAACATGGAATAAGACCCTTATCCTTAGGAAAACTAAAATCAGGAGGTTGGATAGTTGCTAGTGAAACTTGTGCGTTTGATCTAGTAGAAGCAGAACATATAAGAGATGTAAAACCAGGAGAGATGTTGATATTTTCTGAAGATTTTGAAGAACCTGAATCTATTATGTTATTTGAAGGGTATGAATTTAGACCTTGTGCATTTGAATATATCTATTTCGCACGACCTGATAGTGTTATAGATGGAAAAAGTGTTTATAAAACAAGAGAAAATATGGGAAGAGAGTTGGCTAAAAATGATTTTAGTTCTTCTATTCAGGCAGATATGGTTATACCTGTTCCTGATTCAGGTGTCCCCTCAGCTCTTGGATATGCTCAAGGAAGTGGTATACCATTTGAATTAGGTATTATAAGAAATCATTACATTGGTAGAACATTTATAGAACCAACTCAAGAGATGAGAAATCTAAAAGTTAAGATGAAGCTAAATCCTATGAAATCTTTGATAAAAGGTAAATCTTTAATTGTAATAGATGATAGTATAGTAAGAGGGACTACAAGTAAAAGGATAGTTCATATGCTAAAAGAAGCAGGTGCTAAAGAGGTACACTTTAGAGTAGCATCTCCTATGATACAACATCCATGTTTTTATGGTATAGATACACCTACTAAAGAGGAACTTATAAATGCAAGAATGACAAAAGATGAGGTATGTGAATACATAGGTGCCGATTCTTTAGAGTACTTAACAATTGATAACTTAAAAGACTCACTAGGGAGAGATAGAAACTACTCTTTGGTTAGTTTTGATGGCGATTATTTCGTAGTATAATTAAGGCGATAATTAAAATTGAAACATATAAATACTATAGGAAGATATTGGCGAGAAAAATATGGAGAAAAAGTATATAAAGTGCCTATTAGTATATCTGGATTTACATGTCCAAATATAGATGGAACTATTACAAAAGGTGGCTGTACATTTTGTGAAAATGAATCTTTTTCACCAAATATTGAAGATAAATCAAAGTTTAAATTAAATCTAAAAAGTAAAGAAAATCCATATTTAGAAAAACAACTTCTACAGTTAAAAATGCAGTTTGATGCTACTAAAGAGATTTTACAAAATAAGTTTGGTGCTAAAAAGTTTATAGTTTATTTTCAATCTTTTACAAATACTTATGCACCACTTGATACTTTAAAAGCTTTATATGAGGAAGCATTGAGTTTTGAAAATGTTATAGGGCTTAGTATTGGTACAAGAACTGATTGTATTACTGATGAAACACTTGATTATTTGGAAGAGATAAATAAAATAAAAGAGATATGGGTTGAGTATGGAATACAATCTATTTATGATGAAACATTAGATAAAATAAATCGAGGACATGATTTTGCAAATGTAAAAGAGTGGATAGAAAAAACAAAACAAAGAGATTTGTTAGTTTGTGGTCATATGATATTTGGTTTACCAGATGAGACACAAGATATGATGTTAAAAGGTGTTGAGGAGTCTATAAAATTAGGAATAGATTCTATAAAGTTTCATCCACTTTATGTAGTTAAAAATACACTTCTTACAAATCAATATATGCAAGGTAAGTTTAAACCTATAAGTGAAGAACTTTATATTGAAACACTTGTAAAATCTATAAAAATGTTACCTGAAGATGTGTCTATATCAAGAGTAACTGCTGGTATAAAAGATAGTACACTTTTAGACCCTATGTGGTGTAATGACAAACATAAACAGATGCATAAAATTAAACAAGCTCTATTAAAAGAGGGTATTATATATTAAACTTTAAAGGGAGATGATGCTACTACTTTTTACTATTTTATTGGTATTTATACTATTGTCAAGAATTATAGAAAATACTACTAAAATACCTACAACATTAACGCTAATAGTTTTATCTTTTACTTTAACTTATTTTTTCCCACATATTTTAAATCTATCAGATGATAAGTTTGATGAGATTTTATATCTTATGTTACCTGTTATTTTACTTCCTGATATTTTAAATATATCTACAGATGAACTCAAAAAGTATTATAAAGAGATATTTTATTTAGCTGTTGTTGCTGTCATATTTTCTATAGTAGTTGCTGTATTTATCACCCCTTATTTAATGCCTGAGTATCAGTTTACAATAGGTGCTTTAGTAGCACTTTTTTCAATGCTTATGGCTACAGATGCTATAACAGTATCAAGTATTATGTCAAAGTTTAAGTTACCTGAAAGACTAAAAATATATGCAGAATCAGAATCATTTTTTAACGATGTTACTGCTTTAATAATATACTATTTTATAGCAATACCTATGATAAACGGTGGTAATATAAGTATTTTAGATATAAATATGACTTTAATAAAAGTATTATTCTTATCTGTTTTTATTGGATCTTTTATAGCTTATATAGGTTATTTTGTTATAAAAATATTGAAAAA
>JAYEPD010000005.1:0-4085 GCA_034723675.1 Campylobacterota bacterium | reverse complement strand
ATGCTAAAAAAATACCTGTAATAAATGCTGTTAAGATAAAATATGTTGGATAAAACACACCTTGTGAAATACCTCTAGTATTTAAAAATCCAAATACTCCACCAAGATTTGAGTGAGCAGCAAGTCCCACTAAAAGACCTGTAAGTCCAAAAATCTTAGCTTTTCTCATATCATGATTTAATAAAAAATAAAACTCTATAATCATAAATGTTAAATAAAGACCATATAAAGTACCCATCCACCAAATAGCAGATAATAAACCTGGACTTAATACATTGTAAATAAGCATAGTTACAGGATGCCCTATCTCAAATATAATTACAGCAAATCCAGCAAGGATAGTTACAATTGAACCAAAAATGGCTCTTTTTGAGATAAGCATATAATCTTTAAAACCAAATACATCCCCCAGTGAACCTATTATACAAAGTCCTGTAGAACTTACAACAAAGAAAATATAAACAGCTAGTAAAAGTCCCCATGGGTGTTCTCTAGTTACATTATAAGCATGATGACCATGCACTAAAAAGCTATAAATACCAACAGCAAATACTGCTAAAAGTCCTAATATAGCTGAAGCAATAATCATATTTGTAAGTGTCTTTTCAAATGACAATACAGACTTAAGTGAAAAATCTTCCCTAAAAGGGATATTAATAAAACCTATTTTCATAATGAACCCCTTAGTTTAAATAAAATAATTTAGGATTTGTTCCAAGATGAGTTTTTAAAGAAAAATGCTCTCTTGTTCTTAATGCTACACTGATTTCACTATCATAATCATCTAAATCACCAAATAGTCTTACTTTAGTTGGACATGTATTTTGACATGCTGTTGTAGTTTCACCACGAGCTATTCTTGTATCACTACAAAAATTACACTTATCAACTGTATTAGTAAATACATCTTCAACATATCTAGCATCGTATGGACAAGCTGTGATACAATATGTACATAAGATACACTTTTCAGGATCTACTCTTACTACACCGTTTTCATCATAAAATGTTGCATGTGTAGGACAAACATCCTCACATGGTGCATCATCACATTGTTGACATTGAGATGGATAAAATGTATTTGATACAATATTTAACTTAGGATATTCACCCTCTATCTCACCTGTACCTATCCAAATTCTATGCTTATCTGCACCTCTTAATATTCCATTTTCCTCTTTACATGCTGTTTCACATGCTTTACAATTGATACAATTTTTATAATCAAGTGCCATTCCAAATCTTGCCATAATTATACCTTTCTTATCTCTACATTTGTTTCATGCATAGCAGCTGCTCCATATACAGGTTCCATATGGTCCTCTATTACTGCATTATCATTACCACCATTTTTAAAAGCCCAAGTTAGTGCCTCGCTCTCTTCTCCAAATCCATGTATAAAAAATACTTGATTAGGAGCTATTTTTTCTGTTGGATATGCTTTTAGTTGTGTTTTACCAGCTGTTGAGCTAACTTCAATCATATCAGCAAACTTAATACCTTTTTGCGTAGCTATTCTTTTATTTATCCAGATGAAATTTTCAGGCATTAAGTCTCTTAACATCGCATTATTAGAAGTTCCACTTTGTGTAAATTGAGCATGCCTACCTGTAAGAAGTTTAAACTTTCCTGCAGGTACTTTAAACTCATATTCATCTCTCCATACAGGCATAGGGTCTATACCTTTTTTTGCTAATGATTTAATATTACATTCAATTTTTCCTGATGGAGTTTTAGGAGCACCTTTGTAAACACTATAAGATTTCTCTTTTTGTGGATAATACTGATGTTCATTTACGGCTAGTTCTTTGTAGTATTTATCCATTTTAGGATAAAAAACACCGTCTTTATGTAGCTTTTCAGCTGCACCTATATACATTGAAACTGCATGATGATTTAACTCCTCTTGTGAATGTTTAAAAGGTAAAGTTAAATCAAATTCACTATAAGTTTCCTCTTCCCCATCATCTTCAATCTGTTCTTGTATATCTTCATCATATTTTTTACTAATTTCAAACATAGGTTTAGATATTTTATTTGTTAAACCTCGTAAAATTTCAATAACAGGTTTAGTTTCATACATTGGGTCAATTACTTTATTTCTTACAGCAATTGAAGGTTCAACACCACCAAATGTTTTAACAGGGTCTGTTCTTTCAAGATATGTACACTCAGGTAGTACAACATCTGCATATATAACTGTATCACTAGGCATTGTATCAATAGTAACTACTAAATCCATCTTTTTTAACATCTGTGCTGTTTTTGCTGTATTTGGCATATTTTGCATTGGATTATGTTTATAACAAAACATACCTCTTACATTATATGGTTGTTTATCTTCTAAGAAGTGATTTCTCCAAGATATCCAAGAACCACCACCACTTACTACAGCACAATCATCATAGCCAGCTTCACCTTTTTGTACATTAGCTTTTTTACCTACAGCTCTTGACTCTGCTTTTGCATATAAAGGCTCAAGACCCTCGTGATCTTTAATAGGTAATTTACTACCAAATACAAGTCCACCTTTACAGTCAATTGCACCATGAAGAGATTGGAATATTGCCATTGCTCGTCTAAGTTGGAAATCATTTTTAGCAAATGTTGATCTTCTTCCTGGATAATATACAGCTTTTGGAGCTGCTGCTGCAAATTCTCTTGCCATCTCATAGATTTCATCAGCTTTTATACCTGTGATTGGTTCTGCCCATTGTGGTGTGTATTTATTTGTAATTACAGATTCTCTATACTCTTCATACCCTTTAAAATGTTTAGATATATATTCATTGTTTTGTAACTCTTCTGTAAGTGTAACATAAGTTAAAGCAAGTACTAGTGCTAAGTCAGTCCCAGGATTAATAGCCAACCATTTATCAGCTTTTGCAGCTGTGTTTGTAAATCTAGGATCGATACAAATCATCTTTGCACCTCTACCTTTTGTTCTTTTAAACACATCCATAGTATCAGGTGTTACTATAGCTTCTGCTCTATTTGCCCCTGCCATTATGATATACTCAGCATTTTCTAAATCTGCTTGAGGATAAGCACCAATTGTTACACCATAACCAGAAGCTACTGTTTGAAGACAAATTGAAGCATGGTTTAACCAGTTTGATGAACCAAAAGCACCATAAAACTGCTTAAATGTATGCTCTGCCATACCCTCACCAGCACAAAATAACATAGATGAACGATTATCTTTCTCTTCCTCAAGTATTTTACCTAAACCTGGAAATTTATCTGTACCATTTAAAATAGCTTCATAAGCTTCATCCCATGTAACTCTTTTAAATTTACCTTCACCTTTTTCACCAATTCTAATCATAGGGTACTTTAATCTATCTGGATCATATACAGATTGAATACCTGCATTTCCTCTAGCACAAAGCATATTCTTTGATTTTGGAAACATTGGATTTGGATTTAGTTTTGTAATAACTCCATCTTCAACTCTAGCTAATGCAGCACACTTATTTACACACATCTCACATAATGTTGCTACATCATGTGCCTCACTTGTTCCAGTTTTTGTATTGTTATTTGAAATACTAGCTGGTCTTTTAGTAGAGGTGTGACTACTTCCTAAAAGATTTGAAACAGCAGTACCACCAACGATACTAAGTGCAACAGTTCCTTGAAGAAACTTTCGTCTTGAAACTTCAACTTCCATAAATTTCACTCCTTATGTTTTATAAAAACTTAATAAATTATTACAAAAAAATTATAGATAAAACATTTTATAAAAATTTATCTTATAGTATACTTTAAAAAAAAATTATATTACAGATAATATAAAGTTATATTGTAACTTTTAGTAATCAAATAGATAAAATATTTAATTATTTTAGATCATTTTTTATTTTATCCAAGTAGCATTTTTATAGCTATAATATATAATGCAATTGCTAATATTTTTTTAATAGTATCAGATGAAACTTTAAAATGTAAAATATAGTTTCCAATCATCCCACCTATAAATGCTCCAACTCCAACTACACCTAAAAGTATATAATCAAGCTCAATAACACTTGCATAACTACTAAATGCTACAATTGATGAAAATGGTATCACAAATGTTATCC
>JAYEPD010000004.1:0-4097 GCA_034723675.1 Campylobacterota bacterium | reverse complement strand
TAGAGATGGCTATGGAGCCTTTAATAAGTGATGGTCATATATCTTTTAAATGTTTAGCCAATCCTATTGAAGCAATTAGTGAACTAGATAGCCAAAGCTATGATTTAATTGTAACAGATATAAATATGCCACAAATGAGTGGATTTGACTTTGTAGAAAGTATAAGAAAAAAAGGGATTAAAACACCTGCTTTAGCACTTACAACTGAAAATACACCACAGATGAAACAAGATGGTAAAAATGTTGGAATAAACGGATGGATAACAAAACCATTTTCAAATGAAAAAATCCAAATGGCTGTTAAAAGAGTTCTAAGGATAAGATAATAAAAAAGAGCTATAAATGAAAAATTTAAGAGATCCTCAAAATCATGATTTTCTTATGAACCTATTGGAGTCTTATGATAAATTTGTGATTGTAAGTGAAACTGATCTAAAAGGGGTTATAACATATGTAAATGATCGGTTTATTAAAATAACTGGGTACACAAAATCGGAACTAATGGGGCAACAACATAACATAGTAAGAGATCCATCTAATGACCCAGAGATATTCAAAGAGTTATGGGAACATTTAAAAAGTGGAAAAGTGTACTATATAACAAGTTTGTCAAACAAAGCTAAAAATGGTAAAATTTATTATGTTGAGGCGTCGTTTTATCCTATATTTGAAAATGGTGTGAAAGATTGCTTAAGAAGGGACTTAACAGATAGATATAAAGCTAGTAACTTTATCAAATAAGATCCATCAAAATGGTGAAGCGCAACTAGATATGATAAGTACTTATTGTAAATATAGATGATATAGATGTGAATTTTAAAAAGAAAATAGGAGAAGAGAGTATGTATAGATTATTAAGTGTAGATGATCAGGCGATGAATCATAAAGTTTTGGAGTTAGATATCGAAGAGTTTATGGAAGACAATGAGTTGGATCATAAGTTATATAGTGCCAATGATGGACTAGATGCTATCAAAAAAATCAAAGTAATAAAACCACAAGTTATATTTATGGATATGATGATGCCACATATATCAGGTGCAGAAACGATAAAATGTATCAAAGTTTTAGAAGATATTGGTGATCCAAAGATCATAATGGTGACAGCACTAGGGAATGAAGAGACAAAACAAAAAGCAAAAGAGGCTGGGGCTCATGGTTTTATATCTAAGCCATTTAAATACGAAGCAATTAACACACTGTTAAATAGATGTTTGGATTTAAACTTAGATAGTTCAGATTTTGAAGATGATTTTTTTGATTTTGAAGATGATGGTGAATTTTCTGATGGAACTAATGATTTGATTTTAGGTCAAATTGATAATTTTAATGAAACTCATCATAATATAAGTGCAAAAGAGTTTTTAAAAGATTACAGTGAAATAGAACTAAAACATCTCTTAGAGGATATGAATAGTGTCACAGAGGGTATCTCTGAAATTATTGCAGTATTGTATGAAGATAACTTAGAAGAAAAAAAAGAGGAGATATCAAATGATATACTTTATTTCTCAAATCTTCTAAATAATTTTGAAGAGTTTAGAGAACTCTCAACTACACTGAATGTTTTAGTAAGATACTTTGATAATGTTGACTATGACAATGTTGATAATGTTAAAAAAGCACATATTGCGAATTTTATCAAGGCTATTTTATCTGATTTAATCAACTGGAAAGAAAATGTTTTTGTAGTCCAAGATGCTATTGATGTATACTATATAAATGCTTCTATGTTAAACAGTTGTATTCAGCTTGAAGCTCTACTAAAAAAAGTTTAAAAGGGATAAGATACGTTGAATTCTGATTGGGAAACAGTAGATATAGCACAATATCTAAATATAGTTAATGATATTTTTATTATTTCAAAAACAGACCATAAAGGTACTATAACTTATGTAAATGATATTTTTTGTAAAATAAGTGGGTATAGTAAAGAGGAGCTAATAGGACAGTCACATAGTAAAGTAAGGCACCCACAAGTACCATCAAGTGTGTTCAAAGAGTTATGGGATACAATAAAAGATGGAAAAACATTTAAAGTTAATATACGAAATAGAGCAAAAGATGGATCAAGTTATGTAACAGAAGCAAATATAATACCAATAACTAATAAGAATGGAGAAAGAGAATATCTATCAATAAGAACAGATATCACACAATATGCCTTAAAAAAAGAAAATGATATTATTGATGCTAGTGATAAGTTAAAAATCATTATTGATAAAAATGGATCTGTTGTAAACTTCAATAAAAAAGCACGTGAAGATTTTAGAAATATTAGAAAAAATGCACCTATTCAAGATGCAATAGATGATGATATATTCAATAAGCCTAATGTAGATATTTTATTTGAAAATAAAATAGATAATCATATTATAAAATATAACTCAAAAACATATTCTATTGAGGTGGAAAGTTTTTTAGAAGAGTATGTAATAAATTTTACAGATATAAGTAATGTTGTTGAACTACAAAATAAACATAACAAAGAGATATTAAAGAACAAAGACAAAATGCTTGTGGTATTTACTCACGAATTAAAAACACCACTAAATGGTATAATAGGCTTTAGTGAAATTTTATCCAAAAGATTAAATAGAGGACTAAAAAAAGAGATCACCAATAATGACATAGTAAGCTATATGAAGATAACGGATGATATAAATGCTTTAGGTCATAAACTAAATAGCTCTGTTATCTCGCTATTGGATAGCGCTAAACTAAAAAATGGACAATACACCTTATCTAAAAGTAATTTTAATCTATCTGATCTATTAAAAGATCAAATAGCAATCATGCGCAGAATTTACCCTCAAGATATAAAATTTGATTTAGATGATTGTGAGATATATTCAGATAAAAACTCTATAGAACAAATCTTTTCAAATATTTTTTCAAACGCTTTAAAATATGGGGATAAAAAAGTGTATATAAGTTTAAAACAAACTAACGATACCTTTGAACTTGCCATTGAAGACAATGGTAATGGAATAGCTCCAGCTAATAGGTCTAAAATATTTGAGATCTTTGAGCAACTTGATGATAAAGAGTTAACTAGAAATGTAGAAGGTACAGGAATAGGTATGCATTTTGTGAAACTACTTTGTGATCTACTAGAATATACTATAGATATCAAAAAATCTGATAAGTTGGGTGGAGCTTCTTTTATAGTTAGTGGAAAAATTAAATAGACTATTAAAAATATGTGTCAGTCACCTAAAGTAACAAACTAAAATTTGTTACAGCTCTCTTGTCTTTATTAGGGCAAGTGTAATTTTGATTGTATCTCTTCAAGACTTTTTAGTAATTCTTCATAATCTACTTTAAAACTATGATTTAATTCAGCAGTAGGAACTATTTTTATCTTAGGTTCTATATATCCACCATATTCACTATTATCTAATAATTTTGGATAATGTATTTGAGAAATTAACTGACTTTTTCAAGCTTTTTATTAGACCACTTATCATCTGTATTAATAGTATCAAAATAATTCCATGGATTTTCAAACTCACCATAGTGTTCTTTTAATGTGTCAATACAGTATGTTACATCAATATCTTCTGAAAATCTATCTATTAAATCAAACCCTTTAGATAAAGATGTCCCACCTTTAAATAATATATCTTTAGAACCATTCTTACCAAATAAAATATGTAATACAATAGTAACCCATAAATCCTTTTCAACTACAACAAGAGGCAATCCCTTTTGTGTAGCAATATGACTTAAAGCTGCTTTTTTGTACCTATTATGATCATATCTGCTATGCATGATATCAAACAGTTTGTACAGTCTATTACCTTGGGTGTTGATGGTTATTGTTTAAAACCTTTAGATATGTACAAATTTGTTGATATATTATACAGAATTACACAAAAAATTGAACTTCAACATAAAGTAGAAGATTATGAGCAACACTTAGAACAAAAAATTGAATTACAAGCAAAACTTTTAGAAGATAAATATAGTGTAGATGAACTTACTAGCTTATTTACACGAGAAAGATTATGTAAAGATTTGTTGTTGTTGAATGATGATAAAACTCCTGTATTAATATTAATAAATATAGATAATTTTCGTCTATATAATGAGCT
>JAYEPD010000003.1:1994-4155 GCA_034723675.1 Campylobacterota bacterium | reverse complement strand
AAAACATCTTCCTGTAGAGTTTGCAGTTATGTTGATAAAAGATTTAATTATCAAAGATGAAAGTATTAGTGAATTAGAAGAGTTTGAGGAATGGCTAGAGAAATATGGCGAATATATTATCTAAAAGTGCATATGAAGAGATATTTCAGAAAATTAGGGTAAACTTTTTATTTAATCACCCTTTTTTATCTGTTTTAGCACTCTCTATTCCTACAACCTTTGAAGAAAATACAAAGAGTGCTTTTTCTACAAATGGATCTCAAATCACTATTGATTTAGGAAAACTATCATTATATGAAGATAATGAGATAACATATCTTTATGCACATACGCTTCTTCATATTGTCCTAAAACACCCAAACAGAGCTAAAACAAGAGATACCTATATATGGAATATGGCTTGTGATTTAGTTATAAACAATATTTTAGATAGTTTTGAAAATGTTAGAAAAAAACCAGATGATGAGATACTTGATCTTGACTTAAAAGACAAATGTGTTGAAGAGGTATATGAGATATTATTTAAAGAGGAAGAGAAAGAGGAAAATGAAGATTCTAAAAGTGATGAAAATGACGATAGTGAGGCAAAAGTAGAGGCAAATCCAAAAGGTGACAAAAAAGCTTTTATCTATGATGACTCAAAGCTAGACTTAGAAGAAGTTCCTGATGAAAATACAACTAAAGGCGATCAAGAAAAACTTGATGGTATTATAATTCAAGCACTTACAATTGCAAATAAAACATCAAACAAATACAATGGTCTTCAAATAGAGATAGATACACTTATCAAACCACAAGTAGACTTACAAGATATACTAAAAGAGTATCTTATCTCTTCCCTTTTTGAAAAAGAAACTACATTTAACCGACCAAATAAAAGGTATATACATAGTGGTGTTTATCTCCCTGGAAATAAAAAAAGTGATGAACTTATTGAGGTTTATATAGCACTTGATAGTAGTAGTTCAGTGAGTTTAGATGAATATAAAAAGTTTTTAGGAGTTATCAAAGATGTATGTGAAGGTTTTTATGAATATAAAGTGAATATATTGCCTTTTGATAAGTTTGTTAAAACTGAGCATATCATATCTTTTGATAGTTTTAATCCTTTAAAAGAGGATGATCTTTTTATCCCTAAAAGTGATGGTGGAACAGATTTTGATGAAGTACTAAAGTATCTAAAAACTACCAATATACGAAGTGAAAATCTTTTGATGGTATTAAGTGATGGGGAGTTTGATATAACACAATCGCTTGTCTCTAAAACTCTTTTTATAATAAGTGATAAAAAAAATATAAATAAGTTTGGTGATTATGGAAGAGTTATAGAGTTTATTTTGTGAAATCTTTAAAAATACCTTACAATTAATAACTAAGTAAAATTTCGTTAGAATCTAACTATATAAAATAAAAGAGATAATAGATGAAGATATTAGTTACAGGAACAGCAGGATTTATTGGATATCATTTAGCAAAAAAACTTCTTCAAAGAGGTGATGAGGTAGTTGGACTTGATAATATAAATGACTACTATGATGTAAATCTTAAATATGCAAGACTAAAAGAACTTGGAATAAATAAAAATGATTTAGAAGATAATAAATCAGTATCTTCAAAAACTTATACAAAACATAAATTCATCAAAGCAAATCTTGAAGATGCTGATACTTTAAATAAGCTATTTGAAACCGAAAAATTCGATGCAGTATGTAATCTTGCAGCACAAGCAGGTGTAAGATACTCTATAGAAAATCCCCATGCTTATATTAGCTCAAATGTAGTTGGATTTATGAATATCTTAGAAGCTTGTAGAAATTATAATGTGAAAAACCTATCTTATGCAAGTAGTAGTTCTGTGTATGGTACAAATAAATCACAACCTTTTAAAACTACAGATATGACCGATACCCCAGTATCACTATATGCAGCAACTAAAAAGTCAAATGAACTTATGGCACATACTTATAGTCATTTGTATGGTATCCAAACTACAGGACTTAGATTTTTTACAGTATATGGACCATGGGGAAGACCAGATATGGCTCCTATGCTTTTTGCAAGTGCTATAAGTGAAGATAGACCTATAAAAGTATTTAACCATGGAAATATGTCGAGAGATTTTACTTATATAGATGATATAGTAGATGGTATTTTAAAAGTT
>JAYEPD010000003.1:0-1894 GCA_034723675.1 Campylobacterota bacterium | reverse complement strand
ATTTATAATATAGGAAACAATTCACCAGTATCACTTATGGAGTTTATAGAAACTATAGAAGATAAGATTGGTAAAAAAGCCCAAAAGAATTTTATGGATATGCAAGATGGTGATGTAGTATCTACTTATGCAGATGTAAGTGGGCTGATTGATGACTTTGGATATAAGCCTGATACTTCACTTGAAGATGGTATTGGTAAGTTTGTGAAGTGGTATAAAGAGTTTTATAGGGTAAACTGATGAGTTATGAACAAATAAAAGAGCAACTTCAATTCAATCCAAAGATATGGTTAGTAACTGGAGTAGCAGGTTTTATAGGTTCTAATTTAGCAGAACAACTCCTGAAATTAAATCAAAAAGTGATTTCACTAGACAATTTTTCGACAGGTCATAGATATAACTTAGATCATATAAAAAACTCTGTAACACAACAGCAATGGAAAAACTTCACATTTATTGAGGGCGATATAACCAACTACGATACTTGTATATCTATCACAAAAGATGTAGATATAGTTTTGCATCAAGCAGCACTTGGCTCAGTACCTCGCTCTATAGATAATCCAGTAGTATCTAACAATGCAAATGTAACAGGCTTTTTAAATATACTTACAGCTTCAAAAGAGAATGGAATAAAAAGATTTGTTTATGCTTCATCATCATCTGTATATGGTGACTCCCAAGAGCTTCCAAAAGTTGAAGATAGAGTTGGAAGTGTACTCTCACCTTATGCAGTTACAAAAGCTGTTAATGAACTTTATATGGGAGTATTTTATAAGTGTTATGGATTTGAGTCTATAGGGTTAAGATACTTCAATGTATTTGGAAAACGCCAAGACCCAAATGGTGCTTATGCAGCTGTTATGCCAAAGTGGATAGGACAAATACTTAATGGTGAAGATGTTTATATAAATGGTGATGGCGAGACAAGTAGAGATTTTACTTATATAGACAATGTAGTTCAAGCTAACATCATGGCAGCTATGACTACAAACCCTGAAGCGATTGCAAAAGCTTACAACACAGCAGCAGGTGGAAGAGAAACACTAAATAACCTTTATTCTGCAATAGTAAAAGGATTAAAAAAAACTCTTCCAGACCTAGAGATAAAAGAGCCAATATACACAGACTTTAGAGCTGGAGATATAAGACACTCAAATGCAAATATAGATGCAGCTAAAGAGTTTTTGGGATATGAACCAACCCATACACTAGAAGGTGGTTTAAAAGAGTCTATAGATTGGTATATCAACGATATCAAAGGAGAAGTATAATGCCGATTCCAATAGACCCATTAAAATAGGGGAGACCAGATGTACTTAGCAGTAAAAGATGTAAAACCACAAGATGACTATAAATTACTACTTACTTTTGAAAATGAAGAAGTAAAACTTTTTGATGTATCGAAGTATCTTGAAATAGGAAAGTTCAAAGAGCTTAAAGATAAAACACTATTTAAAAGTGTACGAGTTCATTTTGATTCTATAGAGTGGGCAAATAAACTAGATCTTGATCCAGAACTTTTGTATAACAATTCAGTAAAGGCAGTAATAAATGAACAACAGTAAGATAGCAGTCATAGGCTTAGGCTATGTAGGCCTACCACTAGCTCATGCATTTAGCTCAAAGTATAAGGTAGTAGGCTTTGACATAGCACAATGGCGTATAGATGAACTTATGAGTGGACATGATAGAACACTAGAACTTAGTGAAACTCAAGTAAAAGAAGCACTAGCAAACAACATGACATTTACAAGAGAACTAGAAGATATAGCAGATTGTAATATTTATATAGTTACAGTACCAACTCCAATTGATAAACATAAAAAGCCAGATTTAACACCTTTAATAAAAGCAAGCCAAACTATAGGAAAAGTACTTAAAAAAGATGATA
>JAYEPD010000002.1:0-4169 GCA_034723675.1 Campylobacterota bacterium | reverse complement strand
CAGAGTGTAGTTTAAAATCATTGTATTTTTTACCCCATGAAGGCATATCATTTTTATCTGTTCCCCAATGTTTTCCACCAAATTTAGTATATAGAAAAATCTGTTTTTTTGTTAAAAGTGTTTTTGATAAATCGTATGGAAATATAGAGTCAACTGGACTTTTTGTAGCAATACCATCACCTTTACCTTCTGCCCCATGGCAAAACTTACAATTTCTATTATAAATCTTTTTACCCCATTTTTTCATTTTCGTATCTTGGTTTACAGGCTCTTTTTCACATATATCACAATCTTTTTTTATCTTTTTATCTAAGTCGGGATTAAATTTATATGATATAAAATGAGCTATAGATCGTAATTGATTTTCATTAAACACATATTTAAAAGCTGGCATAATATCTGCTTTTGCACCCCAATAGCGTGCACCATCTTTAGTGATATGATATGTTTGCTCTTGTGTCAAAAGAGTTTTACTTAAATCTCTTGGTTTTACAATTAATTTCATATCAGTTTGTGCTTTTCCATCAACACCATGGCAAGATATACAAGTTTGGTTATAAAGTTTTTCACCATCATTATACATCTTGGTATCAAGAGAATTAGAAAATAACCCTATGGATACAGATATTAATAAAAATATTTTTTTTATTGGTTTCATATATTATTTTGCTGTAACTTCTAAAAGCATATTTGGGTGTATTGCACACTCTATATTAAATTTACCTGCTGCTTTTACTGTCATAGAAACATCAACACCAGGCTTTTGCATACCTGTATCAAACTCATTTGCTTCATCATCTGTATAAGCATTATGTGCAAATGGATCAGAGTTTTTAAATGTTATTGTATCTCCAACACTTACATTTACTGAATGAGGAATAAAAGTTTTCCCTTTTTGATCAATAACATGATTTGCTGCAAACAAGCTAGATGCTGCGATAATTGTACTTAATATAATTTTTTTCATTTTTTGTCCTTTTATTGTGGGAATTTTGTTGGTATAGTTAATTTCATATCAGGTCCTGTTAGACTCTTTAAGAAAGCAACCACTTTATTTATCTCTGTTTCTGAAAGTTTTCTATCTATCATAAATGTAGATTTATTTTTTACATTGTGTTCATATCTACCACCATTTGCACAAATTGCAGTAGCTTCTTGTAATGTTTTTACACTTCCATCATGAAAGTAAGGATATGATTTAGCAACATCTCTTAATGTTGGAGTTTTCATCACACCATACCAAGCAGCTCTTCTTTTTACAAGGTATCTCCCCTGCTCTTTTCCATTTAGTTCTCCATCATTTAGACCTATATTATGAAAACTTCCATCTGTATAATTAAAACCATCATGACAATCTGTACAGTGAGCTTTCCCTTTAAATAGTTCAAATCCTTCTAATACATACGAGTTAACGGCCTTTTTATCACCTTTGATATATCTATCAAATGGTGCATCAGTTGATACAACAGTTCTTTCAAAAGAAGCAATTGCTTTTGCTAAATAATCTTCAGTGATAATACCTTTACTTTTTGGATATGCTTTTGCAAAAAGTTCTTGGTAACCTTTAATTTTGTTTAATTTCGGAATCAACACCTCTAATGGCATATTCATCTCAACATCAGCTTCAATTGGACCTAGTGCTTGTTGCTCTAGTGTTCGTACTCTACCATCCCAAAATTGGTGCATTTGATATGCTGTATTTAATACAACAGGTGAGTTTCTAGGACCTACTCTACCTTCATGACCAACTGCTTTTGCCGTAGGTACGAGATCAGACCAACCTGCTTTTGGATGATGACATGTTGCACATGAAATTTTTTCTGATGACGATAATCTTACATCAAAATACAATAACTTTCCTAACTCTATTCTTTCAGGTGTTAATTTATTGTCTGCTGGTTGTGGAACCTCTACTGGTCTTAGCCATTTTGACATATCTAGTGTTGCTATAGCACTTGATGCCATAATTGATGATGCCAAAAGTATAGTTGTAAATAATTTACTTCTTTTCATATATTATCTCCTTTAATTTTAGGAATTATGTAATATTATTTATTAAATTAAGATTAATTATTAACAATTAATTAACAATTTTTAATAAAATACTTAAATAAGACTTTATTGGTACCTATATATGTTATGATTATAAAAAAGAGGTAATTATATGTCAGTTAAAAATAGGTTAATGATAAGTTTTTTAGTTATTACAGGATTGGTAGTTATATCAGGAATTGTAGGGTTTACATCTTTAAACAGTATAGATAAAAGTATGAATACAATGTCAAATAAAAATATGGCACAAAAAACACTTATATCACAATCAGTACTACTGATGCAAAAATCGATTTCAAGTCTTAAAAGTTATGCTATGAGTTATGATTCATCAACTGTACTTGTAGATAATGTAAATAAAGACTTAGATAAATTATCAAAAAAATTACAAATGTTACAAAAAGGAACTGTTTTAAATGGTAAAACAATACCTAAACTTACAGGTAAAAATCAAAAAATTGTTTTAGAACTTATTGGAGATACTAAAGGACTAAAAAAAATCATATTGGAGTTAGTATCTGTTCATTCTCAAAAAATTTCTCTTTATTTTCCACATAAATCAAAACTATATAATGTTGAAACATTTTTTTATCATCTATCTTTTGGGTACCAAGATGAGTTTCCACATTGGTATAAAACACACACAATAACAAATAAAAGAATCAAAAAATATATAGATAGATATGCAAAAGCGTACGATGCAAAACAGGAAGCTAAAGTTATAAAAAATAGTAGAAAAATAATTAAAACTGCTGCTAGAACTATAGCTATGATAGAAACATCGGAAAATATGAATTTTGATACACTAATGAAACAATCAAATAAAATGTCTGAAAAATTATATAATTTAGAAAAAGAGATAAAAAAAGAGTTAATAGTAGCTCAAAACGATATCTCAGATATAGTTTCTACTGCATCTATGTTTAATATTGTTGCTGCATTACTTGCTATTGTAGGTGGTATAATCATCTCAACACTTACAAGTAGAAATATTATAAATTCACTGAATAGTTTCCAATTTAGTTTACTAGAATTTTTTAAATTTGTGAACAAAGAGAGAAAAGATATACAACTTATTGATATTAAATCAGAAGATGAGTTTGGTCAGATGGGTAAACTACTGAATGAAAATATATCAAAAACTAAAAAAAATATTGATGATAACCAAAGATTGATAGATGAAGTTGTAGAGATATCTCATAGCATAGATAATGGATACTTAGATAAGAGGATAACTTCTATTAGTGATGATGAAACACTTAATAGTTTAAAATCAAACTTCAACTCTATGTTAGATAATTTACAAGATCATATAAAAGTTATATTGACTACATTTAAAGAGTTTGAATCAAATAAATTTACAACACAAAATAAAATCGACTGTGAAGGGGAGATAAAAGATCTTCTAAATGGTGTAAACTCATTAGGTGGTGTTATATCAAATATGTTAGTAGATAATATAAAAAATGGTTATGCTCTAGAAGATAGTTCAAATGATCTAGCTTCAAAAGTTAATAGTCTTGCTGACTCATCAAATATTCAAGCTACATCACTAAAAGAAACAGCTACATCACTAGAACAAATTACTAAAAATATTAGAAAAAATACACAAGATACAATTGCAATGGCAGAAGTTGCTACTGATGTAAGAACATCCGTAGATACAGGTCAAACTTTAGCAAATCAAACAGTTACTGCAATGATAGATATAAATACTCAAGTTAATGAGATAAATGAATCTATTAGTATAATTGATCAGATTGCATTCCAAACCAATATTCTTTCTTTAAATGCAGCTGTTGAAGCAGCAACAGCAGGTGAATCAGGAAAAGGTTTCGCAGTGGTTGCACAAGAGGTAAGAAATCTAGCAACTAGAAGTGCAGAAGCTGCAAATGAGATAAAAGCATTAGTTGAAAATGCAACAACAAAATCAAACACAGGTAAAAAAATTGTAAATGAGATGATAGATGGTTATACAAATCTAAATAATAGTATTGGTAAAACTATGGACTTAATTGACAATGTTACAACAGCAAGTAAAGAGCAACAATCAAGTATAGAGAATATAAATGAAAATATCAATAGTTTAGATAGTAGAACTCAAGAAAATGCTTCTG
>JAYEPD010000001.1:0-18728 GCA_034723675.1 Campylobacterota bacterium | reverse complement strand
ATTCTGCACTATATGTTGTTCTTTTTCTGCTCATTTTATCACCCTCTATTTTTATTGTTTAATTTTACTCTTTTGAGAATTAAACTTTAGAAAAAGTTGTTTGTTTTTCTTGGGGTATTATATTTATTAGAAAGTGCCTTTTATGGGTGTTTATGTGAAAAGAATACATAAATGCACAAAATGACACAGCCTAAACTTTTTCCTAGAGATGGTAAATTATGGATTAGATTTTCTTTAGATGGAAAACAGATAAGGAAACCACTTAATCTTGATGATACTAAAGCTAATAATAAGATGGCAACAACACAAATAATTCCACAAATGATATTAAAAGTTCATAGTGGAGAGTTCTTTAAAAATAGTAATGATGAAACAAATAAAATACCTTTAATAGACAAATATATCTATAAATCTTTTGAGATGAATAAGGCTCATAGAAAACAATCTACTCACAATGATTGTGTTGGTATGTATAGAAATCATATCAAAGAGTTCTTTGGTAATAAAAGATTAAATGAACTCAAACCATCAGATATAAAGATTTGGCAAAATACTCTACTTGAGAGAGGATTAAGTCCATCAAGAGTAAAACATATTAGAAATGTTTTAACAGTAATGTATCGAGATGCACAAGAAGATGAGATAATAGATAAAAATCCATTTGATTTAGTTCGTATTCCAAAGATATTACCAACAGAGATTCATCCTTTTTCATTAGATGATATAAAAACTATATTATCTAACTCTAATGGATGGGTTAAAAACTTTATTGCACTTGCATTTTTTACAGGTGCAAGAAGTGGTGAAATGATTGGTTTAAAATGGGAAGATATAGATTTTAAGAAAAAAGAGATTTATATTAAACGAACTATTAAAATGGGAGAGATATCAACTCCAAAAACTACTAGCTCAATTAGATCAATTGATATGTTAGATAGTTTAGTTCCATTTCTGGAAAATCAATATAGTTTAACTGGTAAAAAGAACAGCTATGTTTTTTTAAACCAAAACGATGAACATATCTATGATATAAAAAGAGTTCGCGACACTCACTGGAAAAAGGTATTAAATTTATCATCATTAGAATACAGACCTATATATCATACTAGGCATACATTTGCTACAGTGATGATTGAAAATAATGAAGATATTCTTTGGGTATCAAATATGTTAGGTCATGTTAATTCTACAATGACTTTATCTAAATATGCAAGATATATAAAAAGAGCAGATAAAACAAGAGCTTCTTTTTTAGAAAATGTTGCATAAATTTTTTAGCACAAAGTTAGCACAGTTTTAGCACAATGATTTTTTAGATTGTCTATGAAGTCAGTGTTTAAAGGATTTAAATTGAAGTGGCTCCGGCACCTGGGATCGAACCAGGGACCAAATGATTAACAGTCATCTACTCTACCGCTGAGCTATGCCGGAATATATTTTTTATAGGTTGGAATTATAGTCAAAATATAAAATTATGTCAATTAATTATAGCTTAAATTAACAAATCTTATAAAATTCAACTCCATTATTATTTACTATTGACACTGTATCTTTTTTTATTAAGTTTTTTAATTCTTTTATTGAGTTTCTATCAAATATATTTTCCACATCTTCTTTAGTAAGAGGTCTTCTTAGAAGTAGGGTAGTTATCTCATCTGAATTAAATGATTGTTTATTTTCAGCTTTATTTTTATGTGCAATTGTAACTGGTAAATTAACCATCAAATTTGCAATTTTTAACAATGTTTCATATGATACAGGTTGTACATCATATGCAGGTGGTCTATCTATTGTACCTATATCTATTCTATTTGGTTTTATATTCTCTAGTGCTTTTATGATTTTATTTATCTCTTGATCATTATCATTTAATGTTTTTACAAATAATACTTCTATAATAAGCTGATTGTTATAGATTTTTTTAAATTCAATGATACCATCAACTATTTTACTACAGTCTACAGAACTATCAATACGATCTAGTTTTTTAAAACATTTTTGGCTTACACAATCTAAAGAGAGTTTAACTATATCGATTTTACTAAGAGTTTGTTGTATTTTTGGTTGATATATATTTGCTCCATTGCTTAAAATAAGTGTTTTAGTGTCACCTTTTATTTTATCAACTTGATCTATTAGTTCACTTAAATGGGGATATAGTGTTGGTTCACCATTTGCAGTAAATGTTATAACATCAATAGTTGGATGTTTTTTTAAAGATTCTTTTAGTTGAGATAATATATTTTCTAGGGATATAATTTGTGTTTGTTTTGATACAGTTTTTGCAAAAGCTAATTCACAATATAAACAGTCAAAATTACATTGTTTTACATAAGGGGATAGGTCTATACCTAAACTCATCCCGAATCTTCGAGATGGGATAGGACCAAAGGTGAGGTTCATATTATTTTTTACTAACTCTTTGACATTCACTTACAAAGTGTTTTGCATTTTCTACTGGTACATCTGGAAGTATTCCATGACCTAGGTTAAAGATATGTCTTTTTGTATCCATTGTATTTTGGATAGCTTCAACACATTTTGTTGTTTCCTCTTTTGAGTATAATCTACATGGCTCCATATTTCCTTGAAGAACATATCTATCACCTAGCTTTTCTTTAGCTAGTGCCATTGGAGTTCCCCAATCTACACCAAATACATCAAAGTTTCCATATACCATACCAGAAGATATAAATGCACTTACCCCTTTTGGAAACATTATGATTGGAGTTTCAGGATATTTTGATTTTAAATAGTCTGCAATTTCAACCATATATTGCCATGAGAATTCATTGTATTTTCCTGGTTCAATAGCAGCTGCCCATGAATCAAATATTTGAACTACATCGATACCCGATTTGATCTGTTTTTCCATATAAAGTTTAACTACTTCTGTTACTTTTCTTAAAATCTTATGTAAAAGTTCAGGATTAGAATACATCATTTTTTTACAAAGATTATATGTTTTAGTACCTTGACCTTCAATCATATAAGTTGCTAGTGTCCAAGGAGCTCCTGTAAAACCTATTAGTGCTTTATCATCACCACGAGCGTCAAGTTGTTCTCTTAAAAGTTCAATTGTTTCATAAACATAAGTTAGTTTACTACTAGCTTCTTTTCCACCTATTAGTCTATCTATATCTGCTTCACATGTTATAGGGTCATTGAACTTTGGTCCAAAACCTTTGATAAACTCCAAGTCCATACCCATCTCATCTGGAATAACTAAAATATCAGAAAATAAAATTGCTGCATCAACTCCTACAATATCAAGTGGTTGAATTGTAACTTCAGCTGCTTTTTTTGGATCATGACAAAGGTTTAAAAAGTTCCCAGCTTCTGCTCTAACTGCCATATACTCTGGAAGGTATCTTCCTGCTTGTCTCATCATCCATACTGGAGTGTATGGTGTTTCTTTACCCAAACAAGCATCTACGAAAATTTTACTTTTAACTTTTTCCATTTTAATTCCTATTTAATTATTTTTTTCCAACTTTACCTAAAAAGTAAAGTCCTATTGATAAAAATGCGATTGATATTGCAAAGTATAACATCTCTAAAGGTGTTGAAAACTCTGTGTGTAAAACTCTTTGGAAAAAGTTTACAACCAGTACCATCACGATAACTTTTGCTATTTTATCTTTTAATTGATCCAATGAATGTATAGCAAGTATTTTACTTCCATTTTTTTCAGAAGTAGCTTCATCTATATCTGAAATAAAAAGTTCATATATACCAAAAGAAAAGATAAACATAACAACTGCTATAAGATATAAATCAACTGCACCAATAATTCCAGCAACTATATCTTCATGAAATTTTTCAGGGTGTGCATGAGTTATAATTGTATTAAATGTATAAACAGCCACTCCCCAAATATCCATAGAAGCAACTACAAAAAGTACAAATGCACCAAGTAGTCCAAAGACTACAGCAAGAATTACTACAAATCTACTTCTCCAAATAGCACCTTCAAAAACTTTTTCTAGCATAACTCATCCTTTTGCATCTCAATCCATTTTAAACCAATTCTTACAGAGTTTGTAGCAGCTCCAACTCTTACTTGATCTGCAACATTAAAAAAGTGTAAGATATTATCTTGATATATATCTTTTCTAAATCTTCCACAAAGTGTTATATCAGTATCTGTTGTCATAATTGGCATTGGGTATAAACCTTCAGGTAAGTTATCTACTACTTCTACATTTTCAAAGTTATTAACTACCTCTTTTGCTTTTTGAACATCTACTTCTATACCTTCATCAAATGTTACAGTTATAGACTCACTATGAGATCTTAAAACAGGAACTCTTACACAAGTAGCTGCAACAGCAATCTCTTTATGAAGAATTTTTTGTGTTTCATACACCATTTTTTCTTCCTCTTTTGTAAATCCACTCTCCATAGCTTTATCAACTTGTGGAATTACATTTAGAGCTATTTGATGTGCAAATGCTTCTTTTTTACTATCATCTAGTTTGAAGGCAAAAAAGTCTTGCATTTGCATCACAAGCTCTTCCATACCGGCTTTTCCAGCACCTGAAGTTGCTTGGTATGTTGATACATCAACTCTTTTTATACCACCATTTTCTGAATATAGGTCATCAAGTGGCTTTAAAGCTTGTACCATCTGTATTGTAGAACAGTTTGGATTTGCAATGATTCCTGTCTCTCTCCATAAGGCTATATCTTCTGGATTAACCTCTGGTACTACAAGTGGAATATTTGGTTCCATTCTAAAATGGCTTGTATTATCAATAACAACAGCACCACCTTCAACTGCATATTTAGCAAACTTAGCAGATATACTTCCACCTGCACTAAAAAATGCAATATCAACTTCATGTTCTTCAAAAACTGTATCTGTTAGTTCTACTACACTATACTCTTTATCTTTGAATGTTATCGAAGTTCCTACACTATTAGCACTTGCTAATGGTAATAATTCAGCAACTGGAAAATCTAACTCTTCCATAACTCTAAAAAGCTCTTCCCCAACAGCTCCTGTTGCACCTACAACTGCTACATTATATTTTGCAGACATTATTTATCTCCTTTTGCATCATCACTTAATAAATTTAACTCCTCTAAATCTATACCTGCCATATCATCAGCAAGTTGTATGTCTAGTTCATCATCTTTCTCTTTTGGACATTTTGCGATACTTACAACTGTATCACCTTTATCAACATTTACTATAGTTACCCCACTTGTATTTCTACCTGCTTTTCTAATAGTATCCATATCAACTCTTATCATCTTACCTATACTTGTAAGTGCCATAAGGTCTTGCTCTTCATCAACGATAACATTACCTACTACTTTTTTACCAGTTTTAGCACTTAGTTTCATAGATAATACACCAGATCCTGCTCTATTTGTAAGTCTATATGCTTCAACTTCTGTTCTCTTACCAACACCATTTTGGCTTACTGTTAAAAGTTCTTGTTTTTCATTTTCAATAACATCAGCATCTACAACATAATCATCATCTTCTTTAAACTTGATACCTCTTACACCTCTTGTTGTTCTACCTTGAGTTCTTGTTTTGTCCATATCAAATCTTATTACTTGTCCAAGAGCTGTGAATATCATAAGGTATTTAGTTTCAGGAAGTGTAATAGATGCTGTTACTATCTCATCATCTTCATCTAAAACAATAGCTCTTACCCCATTACTTCTTATATTGCTAAATTCATTTAAAGCAGTTCTTTTTACAATACCATTTTTAGTAAAAAATGCCATAGATTTACTTTCATCAAAATCTGTTGTAGGGATAATTGCCATTATTTTTTCATCAGCTTTAAGATTTATAAGATTTACAACAGCTTTACCTTTTGCTGTTCTTCCTGCTTCTGGTATTCTATAAACTTTTAACCAGTAAAGTTGACCAAAGTTTGTTACAAATAGAAGTGTATCATGAGTATTAGATACAAAGAATTTTTCTATAAAATCATCATCATGAGTAGTAACTGCAACTTTACCCTTACCACCACGACGCTGCATCTCATATGCTTTTATTGGAACTCTTTTTACATAACCATTATGAGTAATAGTAACTACCATAGGTTCATTTGGTATAAGATCTTCCATATCTATATCATCATAACTATCTTCTATCTCGGTTCTTCTTGGTTCATCATATTTCTCTTTTGTTTCTATTAACTCATCTTTGATGATACTATTTAATTTATCTTCAGACTTTAAAATAGATTCTAATTCAGCAATAAGTTCAAGAAGCATTCTTAACTCTTCTTCTAGTTTTTCTCTTGAAAGTCCAGTAAGTCTTCCTAGTCTCATATCAAGAATTGCTTTTGCTTGTATCTCTGATAAATCAAATGCTTCACAAAGTTTTTCATTTGCTTCTGTATCATTTGCACTTGCTTTTATAATTCTTACAACTTCATCTATATTATCTAATGCAATTTTAAGACCTTCAAGTATATGGGCTCTTGCTTTTGCTTTTTCAAGATCAAAAATTGTTCTTCTTATAATCACAGTTTTTCTATGATTTAAGAATATGTTTAAAACTTGAGGAAGATTAAATATTTTTGGCTCTTTATTATGAACTGCTAAAAGTATGATACCAAATGTTGTTTGCATTGGTGTTTGTTTGTAAAGATTGTTCATAACAATTTCAGACATAGCATCTTTTTTAAGTTCAATAACAACTCTTGTACCCTCTCTATCAGACTCATCTCTTACTTCAGAAATACCATCTATCATCTTATCTTTTGAAAGATTTGCTATTTGTTCAACAAGTCTTGCTTTATTTACTTGGTAAGGGAGTTCATCCAAAACGATAATCTCTTTTTTACCTTTTGTCTCAATATGATGTTTAGCTCTTATTTTAACTTTTCCACGACCAGTTTTATAAGCATCTGTAAAACCTTGTCTTCCAAAGATAGTAGCTCCTGTAGGAAAGTCAGGACCTTTTATGAATTCCATTAAATCTGTTGCTTGAGCATTTGGATTTTCTATTAGGTGAATTAAAGCATTCATAACTTCTGTTGGATTATGTGGTGGTATTTTTGTTGCCATACCAACAGCAATACCTTCAGATCCATTTACAAGAAGAGTTGGCATTCTAGTTGGAAGAACTGATGGTTCTTTCCCTGTATCATCATAAGTAGGTACATGATTTACAGTATCTTTATCAATATCTTTTAATAAATCTTCACTTAGTTTTGTCATTCTAGCTTCTGTATATCTCATAGCAGCAGCATTGTCTCCATCTACTGAACCGAAGTTTCCTTGACCATCTACAAGAGGTACTCTCATGGCAAAGTCTTGTGCCATTCTTACAAGTGCATCGTAAACTGAACTGTCTCCATGTGGATGGTACTTACCTATAACATCACCAACTATTCTGGCTGACTTTTTATATGGTGTTCTTGATGTCATATTTAAATCATGCATCGCAAAAAGTATTCTTCTATGTACAGGTTTTAGACCATCTCTAGCATCTGGTAATGCTCGACCTATGATTACACTCATTGAGTAGTCTAAATATGAAGCCTTTATAGAGTCTTCAATTTTAATATCAACTATATCTTGTGATTCGAAAAGATTTTCCATATTGTATGATTGCCTTTTGTTTAAAATTAAATTATTATATCTAAATTATTCTTAAATAATAAAAAAGGTCAAGTTGAAAACTTGACCTTTGAATATGTTATAGTTGTTATAAAAACTATTTGTTTTTATGATCCATAATCATAGCATAAGCTTCATCTTTTAATTTTAATTTGGCTTTTTTCATTCTTTCTATCTCTATAGGATCTATGTGGTCAACTCCACCCTCTTCAGCTTTGTCAAGTTTATCATGTAAATCATTATGTTCATCAAAGATTTTTTTGAAGTGTGCATTTGTTGTTTTAAGTTCTGTTACTATATCTCTATATTCGTGAAACATTTTATTTCCTTAGTTTTAATTTTCGCAATTATATCTAATATATTCTTAAAATATAATATACAGCTCTAAATATTAGCCCAATCTTGTATTCAGTTTTGCTATCTAAATATTTAAATTATGCGTATTTTAAAGTAATATTATAATATAATAATAAATGGAAAATGTACATAAATTAAAATCTTTTTATACAAATAAGTTCACTTTTATAATTTTACTAGTTACTGTTACTGTTTTATCACATAATATTTTAGAATATAACAAAAAAATTAAAATATCAGAACATTTAAATATTATTACTGAACAAACAGAGTTAAAATATAAAGTTATATATGAGAAGTATAAATCAATAGCAAATTTAATATATAAAAGTAATATAAATAACAATGAAGTATTAGAGATATTTGAAAGTAGGAATAGAGAAAAACTACAAAAATATTTGACAAATAAATACAATATATTAAGGGAGTTTAATGTAAGACAATTACATTTTCATCTACCAAATAATGACAGTTTTTTAAGGATGCATAGACCCAATAAATTTGGTGACAACCTTACAAAAGATAGAAGTACAGTTGCTTATGTAAATCAAAATAAAAAATTTATAGATGGGTTTGAGGAGGGTAAAATATTTAATGGTTTTAGATTTGTTTATCCACTGTTTAGCAAAAATAAAAAACATATAGGTAGTGTAGAGATATCTTATAGTTCTCTATTTTTTATAAAAGATATGGTCAATACATATAAAATAAAAAGTAATTTTTTAATAGATTCAAGAGTAGTTGATGAGAAAGTTTTTAAATCAGAAAAATCAAACTATATGCAAAGTCCACTCAAAGATTACTATTTACAAAAAACAATTGTTGATTATTTAAAAAGTTCAAATTTATATAAAGAGAATAATAGAAAAATTTTTACAGATGAGATAAGTAAAAGACTAAAAAATGGAGAAACATTTTCAGTTTATAATAAGAATAATACTGAAATAGTAACCTTTATCTCGATAAAAAATGCAATAAGTGGTAAACCAATAGCTGCAATAAGTGTAAATGAAAAAGATTTTTATATTAAAAATAAAATCAAAAATGATAGATTTTTATTTTTGTCTTTAGTGTTGTTTTTTACTTCAGTTTTATTTATCATATATAAACAATTGAACTATCAAAATAATCTAAAAAAAGAGATAGAAAAAAAAGCAAAAGAGATAGAACATCAAAATGTCAAACTATTTGAAATTGAAAAACAAGCTTCTATAGGTGAGCTTATTGGAAATATTGCACATCATTGGAGACAGCCTTTGTCAATTATATCTACAAGTGCAAGTGGAATGCAAATGGAAAAGCAGATGGGTGTATTAACAGATGAACATATAGATAAATATCTTGAAGCTATTATGTTACATACAGATAAATTATCAAATACAATTAAAGAGATTGATATATTTAGTAATACAAATAATGAATTGGTATATTTTAAAGTATCAGATGTTATAAAAAAATCAATTAGTTTTATAGAAGCAAATATACAAAGTAAAGGTATAAACATAGTTTTAGATTTAGATGACAAAATACACTTAGATAATTATCAGACAAGTTTTATAAAAAGTATAATTAATATTTTAAATAATAGTGTTGATGCACTTACTAATATAGATGGAGAAAAAATTATTATTTTAACTTTGACAAATATTTCAAATGAAATTAAAGTTACAATACAAGATAATGGTGGTGGTGTAAATGAAGATATTTTACCTAAAATATTTGAGGCATATAGTTCGACTAAACACGCTTATTCAGGTACAGGTTTAGGTATGTATTCAACTTATAATATGATTGTAAATGAGATGGGGTGTAATATAGTTGTGTCAAATGAAACATTTGAATATAACAATACTAAATTTAATGGAGCAAAAGTAAAAATAATTTTAAAAAATCATGAATAAAAATATAAAAAAATTACTTATAAAAACAAAAAAATCTATTTTTTCACAACAAATAGGTAACAATACTTCAAAGTTTAAAGGTGATGGTTACGATTTTGTAGAACTAAGAGAATATGAAGATGGTGAAGATATAAGAAAAATAGATTGGGTGATAAGTGCCAAGATGCAAAAACCTTTTGTTAAAGTTTTTCATACTCAAAGAGAACTTGATATAAATATTATACCTATATTAAATGGGAGTGTTTTTTTTGGTACATCTAAATTAAAACAAGAGGTTATAGCTGAAATAAGTGCAATTATTGGATATAGTTGTGTGGCACAAGGTGATAATTATAGTAGTTATATTGTCAATGAAAATATAATATTAAATAGTAAAAAAAGTAAAAGAATGTTAGGTGTTGATACAATGGTTGAATCTATCTACAACTATGATTGTATCAATAAAAAAGTAGATTATAAAGAGATAGCAACTCAACTAAATATTAATCTAACTAAAAAATCTATCCTTTTTTTAATTGGAGACTTTTTTGACTATGATGATATCTATTTTAAAGTACTTTCTCAAAAACATGAAGTTATTGCTATAATTGTAAGAGATAAATTTGAAGAGAAACCATCAAAGATGGGAAATGTAAACTTTACAGATCCTAGCAATTCAAAAGTATTTGAAGGGGATTTAAATAAAACCTTGGTTACTAATTATGAAAAGAGAGTGAAGATAAATGACTTAAAACTTTATAATAGTTTAAAAAAAGAGGGGATTGAATTTATTAAAATATATACAGATGAAAATATACTATTAAAGATGATGAAGTTATTTAGATAGCAGTTTTTCAAAGATACTTTAAATCTTCTCAACAAAAGATGATAAAATCTCTCTTGTACTTCCTCCAAAATTTATCTTAAGTTTTAAATCCCTATTAGCTTTTTGAACACTTAAAACTCTACCCATACCAAAAATTTTATGTTTTACTAAATCATCTTTTTTAAAGGCATTATTTTTCTCTATCGTTAAACTCCCTTTTATAAGATCAGATTCTGTTAAAAATCTGCTTTTTGTTAGTTGTGTACGCCTTCCTTTATAGAATCTACTATGTACAAAACTCAATGTTAATTCATCACAAGCTCTAGTAATAGCAACATATCCAAGTCTTCTCTCCTCTTCTA
Source organism: Campylobacterota bacterium (assembly GCA_034723675.1). Classification (GTDB taxonomy): domain Bacteria; phylum Campylobacterota; class Campylobacteria; order Campylobacterales; family Arcobacteraceae; genus JAIOSF01. The sequence continues at coordinate 7,707 of JAYEPD010000001.1, read as the reverse complement.
AATCACTACCATCGCCAATAATAGGGAAAAAACCCTCTTCCATACCTATAATAAACAGATGCTTAAACTCTAAACCTTTACTTGCATGGACACTCATAAGAGAAATAGCTTCATCACTTATACCATCAGTAGCACTCTCTAAAGATATTTCATTTAAAAAATCTTCAAGATTTAAATCGATATTTTGAATAAAAAAATCTCTTAAATAACCATAGAACTCATCTATATTTGCCAATCTATCATCTGCATCTATAACTTTTATATAAGTTGTTTTAAAATCAAATGTTTCTTCAAAAAGATCAATAAATCTCATTTTTGCAGATTTTAAAATATCTTGTAAATCTTCAACAGATGCCATAAAAACTTTTAGTGTTCTAGAGTTCTTTTTTCCAACTAAACTACTTAATTCTTCAGGAGTATAATCTTTTATAATACTAAATATCGATTTAGTTTTTGTATGAGATTCTAACTCAAGTTTATCTATAGTTGTTTTTCCAATACCTCTTTTTGGTTTATTAATAATTCTTTTTATGGAGAAGTTGTCATTTGCATTTGTAATAACTCTAAAATATGCAATTAGGTCTTTTATTTCAGCTCTTTCATAGAACTTAACACCACCTACAAGTTTATAGTTTATGTTTGATTTTATAAGTCCCTCTTCTAAAGCTCTACTTAATGCATTTACTCTAAAAAGTATAGCTATCTCTTTAGGATTTTCACCATTGTTTATAAGTTTATTTATATCATCTACAATTTTTCTAGTTTCGTCATTTTCATCACCTGATTCATACACTTTTATAGAATTACCTTCTTCTCTTGTGCAAATCAACTTTTTGCCTAGTCTATCCCTATTGTGTTCGATTAAAGCATTTGCATGATAAAGTATCTTATTTGTTGAACGATAATTTTCTTCAAGTTTTATTGTTTTTACATCTCCAAATGTGTCACCAAATGTAAGGATATTTTTAATAGTTGCACCTCTCCATCCATAAATAGATTGATCATCATCTCCAACTACACATAAGTTATTGTGATCACTACATAATTTTTTTAGAAGTTTGTACTGTAATTCATTTGTATCTTGATACTCATCTACCATTATATACTTGTATCGGTTACTTGTTTCAATTGCAATATCTTTATTTTCGACTAGTATTTTATATGTAAGTAGCAATAAATCATCAAAATCAACTAAATTGTTTTCATTTATGTAGTTTTGATATTTCTCATAAGAAGATGCTATTTTAGTATAATAAATATCTTGTGCTGATTCTTTTGCTTCTTCAACTGATACAGCTTGGTTTTTAAATTTTGATATCTCATTTGCTAAAATAGAAGTTGTTGTCTCTTTGTCTATTGTTTTTAATATTCTTTTTTTGTCGTCACTATCTATTATTACAAAGTTATTTTTTCTATTTAATCTATTTATATTAAACTTTAAAAAGAGTAATCCAAACTTATGAAAGGTACACAGAAGTGGTGGATAAGATATATTATCAATCATTGCAAATGCTCTATCTCTCATCTCTTGGGCTGCTTTATTTGTAAATGTTAAAGTTAATATTGACGCTGGGTCTATACCAATAGATATAAGATATGCTAACCTTGTAGTGATAGTTTTTGTTTTCCCACTACCTGCACCTGCTAATATAAGCATAGGACCATCTATATGTTTTGCTGCTATTTGTTGCGAATTATTCAATGTTGATAACATAACACTTCTTTGTTTTAATTTATATTATATTATATCATAAAATCATAAATTTTTGTAATTATATATATTTTATATTAGTTTTACTAATAATTAATTTTTATTTATATAAATATATGTTATTATTCTTATTATCAAAACTTAAAAGGTGAAAAATGTTATCAGATTTTACAAAATTAAATACTTTTTTAACAGTAGTTAAAGAGAAATCTTTCTCAAAAGCTTCAGCTAAATTGGGTATATCACAACCTGCTGTTACACAGCAAATGAGATTTTTAGAAAACTATTTAGGTTCAGCTATTGTTGATAGAAAAAAAAATGGTATTAGGTTAACCAAAGAGGGTGAAAAACTTTTTCAAGTAGCACAAAAAATAGAAAAAGTAATATTAACAAGTGAAAAAGAGATATTAAAAATAATAAATAAAGATATAACTTTTATATTTGGAGCTTCAAATGCTATAGGAAATTATATACTTCCTACATTTTTAAATGATATAAAAGAAAAAATAAACAACGATGTTAGTGTTACAGTATCTTCAAGTGCTGGTGCTATAGAGGACTTAAAAGATAAAAAAGTTGATATGGCACTTATTGAGTCTCCAATATTTGAAGATGGTATTATATATAGAGAGTGGATTGAAGATGAGATAGTTATATTTTCAAATCAAAAAATACCAAGAAGAGTTAAAGATGAAGATTTACAATCTTATAAATGGGTTTGTAGAGATCCAAATAGCCATACAAGAGGTGTATTTAAAGAAGCATTAGAAGCATCTGGTTTTCAAGATTGTGAAACATTTAATGTTGTTAGTGAAGCCTCAACTCCAACAGCTATAGTTCAAACAGTTTTACATAGTTCAAAAGAAGATACACCAACAGTTTCAATTGTATCTGCCCATGCTATTAGTGACTTTGTAAAAGGTGGTATATTATTTGAATCAAGATTATCAGAAATTAAGATGAAAAGAAAACTGTATATAGCATATTTAAAAGAGAGAAAGCATGATGCTTTTATTGAAACAGTAATAAACTATCTAATGACAGTTAAAAATAAATAATATAAATATTTTTATATATAAAAAAGGTAAAAGAAAGATTTACCTTTTTAACACTAATTTCGCTCTTCTTTTATTGTTTGTAATATTATATTTAATCCTATAAATATCTCTTTTGGTGAACAAGAAGTAAAATTAAATCTTATCTCATCTGTTATTTCGCTACTATCATAAAACTCTATACCAGGAACAAAAACCACACCATTTTCTAAACACTTTTTAACTAAATCTTTAGTATTTATATTTGGTAATCTACCATATATAAACATACCACCTTTTGGTTTTTTGTATTCAAATTGTGGTAAAATATCATCTAAGTAACTACTAAATATTTGCATCTTTTTTCTATAACTTTTTCGCAGATATTTTAAATGCGAATTAAACTCATCATTATCTTTTAAATAATCACTTAAAATATATTGAGATAGTCCATTTGTATGTAAATCCATAGCCTCTTTATATGCAATAAGTGGTTCTATAAGTTTTTCATCTGCTCTTATCCATCCTATTCTGAAACTTGGTGCTAATATTTTTGAAAAACTACCGAGATTAAAACTATTATTTGGTATAAGTGAACTTATACTTGTATTTTTTTTATCAAAATATATATCTGAATAAGGGCAATCTTCTATTAATATCCCATCGTATTGTTTTACAATTTTTGCTATCTCTTCTCTTTTTTGATTACTATAACTGTAACCTGTAGGATTTTGATAATCAGGAATAAGATAGGTGAATTTTGATTTTTTAAAACTTTTATCAAATTTATTCATATCTATTCCATCATTGTGTAAAGTTATACAATCTTGATTTAAGTTGTTTAAATCAAATACATTCATAGCACCTAAGTATGATGGTGATTCTATTGTAATATCTCTATTATTATAAAATCTTGATATTATATCAAGTGCTTGTTGTGAACCTGATGTAATCATGATATTTGATTCTTTTGTTTCAAACCCATATTCACAATATTGTTGTGCAATTTGTTCTTTTAACTCTTTAATTCCAGTTGATGTTGTATATTGTAATGACTTGGCATCATTTAATACTTTTTGTGCTGAACTTAATAGTTTTTTTGTTGGAAACAATTTCACATCAGGTAAACCACCTGCAAAAGATATAGTTTCATTTGTTGTATGTTCGAGAATTTCTCGTATAAATGACCGTTTCATTTTTACCCCTTTTTAATTTGTGATGGAATTGTAACAGTTTAAAAAAATTTATTCTTCATATATATTGTTATCAAAACTATCTATTTTTGTTAATTAAAATTATAATTATTGTCTAATATTTATATGATTTATGTTAAAATAATTTCATGCATAGAAAAGAGACAAATTTAAACCATAGTAAGTTAGCAAATAATCTTATGAACTATATCAATGAAAATATAGAAACAGAGATTAATATCGATCAAATTTCAAGAGAGTATGGAATAAGTAAATTTCATTTTCATAAAATTTTCAAAGAACAAATAGGTACAAATATTTATGAAACTATAAAATCTATAAGATTACAAAAAGCTTCAAATCTTCTAATAACAAATAGATACTCTACTATTACTCAGATAGCTTCTATGTGTGGATATAGCTCTCAAACATCTTTTTTAAGAGCTTTTAAGAAAAGGTTTGAACAAACACCTAAATTATGGAGAAATGGTGGTTATAAAGAGTACTCAAATCATATATTAAGTGCATCTCAAGCTGCTTCAATATCTCAAGCTGATTTTTCATATCTTGAACCAAAAATTGTAAAAACAGATAAAAAAGTGGTTTACTATATAAGACAAAAAGGTTATAACAATCAAGCTAAACAAACATGGCAAAAAATGATGGCTTGGGTGTATACAAATGAGATTGAAGAGTATGAAGAGATAGGTATTTACCATGACAATCCTATTATAACACCTCTTGAAGATTGTTATTATGTAGCTTGTGTTGCACCAAAAAATACTAGAAAGTTATTAAATACAAATTTACCTTCATTTGATATACATAGTGGGATATTTGCTAAGTTTGAAGTAGAGGGTAAGTATGGTGATATTTTAAAACTAATTCAATGGATTTATCATCATTGGTTACCTCAAAGTGGTTTTGAAACAACCACTATACCCTCATATACAATTTTCCAAAAAAATCATTTTTTAAGTGATGATGGAATGTTTAAATGTAGTTACTTTTTACCCGTTAGATATGTTTAAACATTTAAATATTTAGCACAATCCAGTATTCAGTTTCATATAAGATTAAAAAAGAAATTACGCGTGATTTAAAGACAAATAGCTATTCATTAATGGATTTATACTCTATTAATAGATAAAAAGAACTTAATTTTTAAAGCTATTTCCTTTAATCTTAACTGAAACTGATTACTGGATTAGACTGTTATATCTTTAGCTTTCCCACCTTTTAATCTTTCCATGAGTTCTAACATTCCACCTCTTAAATATTTACTTGAAATACCTATAGAAGTTAAATAAGTCCTTACCATAATAGATCGGTCAGATTTAGGACAAGCACATACAATAATTTTATCTTTTGGTAACTCCTCAAATCTATTTGGAAGTTCATTAGCAGGTATTTTTAGTCCAAAATTTAGTTGCCATATACTTACCTCTGATTTAACTCGAACATCTAAAAGTTCAACTTTCCCTTCATTGTACAAGGTTATAAAACTTTCAATATCAACCATTGTATCAGCCATACCTTTTGGTGTTATCTGATTCATCACATTATTCATCTATATCATCCTCATTAAGCATTTTTAATATTTTTTTCATTATACCATAAAACACAAATTGTTTTATAAACCGTCAAAATCACTTTGGTACTTTTATGTGCATCATATTTATACCTGATATTGTCATTCAGGAAGTGTGAGTATGTCGTAAGCTGTGGATAGTTATACGATATTTGCCTGCTTTTTTATTATTAAACACTTTTTTAAGAAAATTATACTTCATATGTGATAAACCAAACAAATTAGAGGATTATTAAAGTTGTTTACAGTATACTTCTACTCAAATAATTGGTACAGAACTAATATACAATCAAGTTAATCATAAAACCAATTGTGATGTGTTATCAACAAAATAAATTATTATTAAATAGGTGTATGAATGTCTTATAAATTCCAGCATAGAAATGTTACACAAAGTGGTGTGTCTATTCAAGCCATCATACAAAGTAATTTATGGATAACCTAAAAGATTTAATAAAAAAAAGATTTTCCAATGAGATTGATAACCTTGATTTATCACTTGATTTATCTCTCTTAGAGTTAAAATACACAGCTATTGTTGAAAATATATTTGAAACAATTAAAGTAAAAAAAGAGCATTTTAACTCTTACAATAATATACCCATATCAAAAACAAGCAATAACAATATCTATAACGATGAGTTTGATTTATGTTCAGGTAAATCAAAAGAGACACTTATTGGAACAAATACAAATCAGATAAAATACAATTCCAATATAACAAATAATAACAAATCTATACAATCAACAACAATACCAAATAACTTTTCTCTAAACTATGAGATGAAAGAGTTTGCCAAGTCTAAATTTATACAAGATGTTGAAGAAGTATTTGAGAACTTTAAACTTTATTATCAGAGTAAAGCTACTGTTAATAGCGATTGGGAAGCTGTTTGGAAAAGATGGGTCTTAAATCAAAACAGATACAAAAATCATCTTGTAAAAACAACAATTGATGAAAATATGCAATTAAATAACGAACAAAAAAAAGTAGCTAAAAAGTATATCAACAATGAAAATATCGAATTAGAATTTATAAAATTTAAAAATCATTATATAACAACAGGTGACTTAAAAGTACACTCTCAATGGGACAAAGTTTGGGAAAACTGGTGTATTAACCACAAGCAATTTAAACCAAAAGAGCAATCTGCTAAGTCAAAAGAGAAAGCAGATTATAGGTGGGACTTTAGAAAAGCCAAAGATACAAGTGATCGTATTAAAGAGTGGCTAGAGTTTGAAAAAGGTATCAATTGGCTTGAAGATTTTTATCTAAAGGATATACCAATTCCTGGAATTGGTTGGAGTGATGTTATGCATCCTGATTTTAATAAAGAGGAGATTTTATTGTTTAAAATAGATAGTCAAAATGGACAATATTTGTTAAAAAATAAAAGTGATGATATAATAGAAGCAGAGGTACTAGATCATGACTAAAACGCAAATTAAGTTTTATAATCTTATTACAAAACAGATTATTGATTTTGATGTTATTTTTCATAAAGATTTTATAATTCAAAGATTAGAAAAAATTACAGATGAAAAACTAAAATACTTACTTGAAAATATCAATATTGATCAAGATAAAATAGTAAATAAAAAAGGTTATACAACATATGCAAAGTTTGCTTACTATGCAGATAAAATGATAAATGAAAAACTAGAGTTACAACTTGAAAATAAAATATCTAGAGTTGATGAACTTTATAATAAAAGAGCTATACTAATAGATACTATAGATAAGCAAAGTTCAACTATGAATGAAAGACTTGAATTAATTGAAAATTTAAAAACTAAAAAGCTTATGTTTAAAAATGATAATGGGAAAAGTATCTTAGATAGTATTGATTATTTTATAATAGAGCAGTTTGGATTCAATGAGTTTTTTGATATAAATAAAAACTATAAGGTTAAAGATTTAATTCAAAACTATCTAAAACAGTATTATAAACAGCAAGAGTTACCACATAAAAATGGTGTAAAATATTTACAAAGATAGCAAAGATGCTAGGTACTCACTAAATTGATATTTGTTTTATAAATAAGCTTATAGTTAAACATGGTTTAGAATCATTTTTTAGTTTTTTAAATAAAGATAGTTCTTCTACTGAAGCTATAAAGATTAAATCAACTGATGAGTTTGGCGAAATGGCTACTATGATAAATGAAAATATAACT